>CBFGPY010000212.1:0-5616 GCA_965650755.1 uncultured Chromatiaceae bacterium
CCAAATCTGGCAATACAGTATTGCGGTGGCGTTGGCGGCGCAGCGGCTGGCCGAAGAAACCGGTGAAAACGCTTTTGTTGCTTATTGTGCCGGCCTGTTCCATTCGCTGGGTTATCTGGTGGTGACCCGCACTTACCTGCGCACTTATCAGCAGGTCAAACAGGCAGCGATGCTCAAAGCCCGCGATGCGCGGGACACTGAACTGACCGATGCGCTTGATAGTCTGGATGCGGATGCCAGTTTCCTCAATTCCTGTTTTGCCGAGTTCGCTGCCATTATCAGCGCTGATTTGGTGTCGAAGTGGGGCCTGAAACGACTGCCGCTGAGCCAGGTGCTGGATCAGGTGGCTGAAGGGGTTGGTTATAGCGGCGCCAGTCGCCTCACCGAAATCGTGCATCAGGCGGTTTGTTTTGTGCAGGCGCAGACACTGCGGAAATACAAACTACTGGATGACGCCGAAGAAATCGCTTGGATGCAGGCAGTGCAACTGCGGCCGGAGCACCGGCAGTTACTGCAGCAAACCCGGTTAGATCGACTGGAAATTGATTAATTGCCACTGATTCATCTGGTAAGACCAGATTTTTTTCACCATATTCATGCAACAGCCGGCCAGTCCGGCTGTTGTCGTTTTTAGCGTCCGGCGCTGTTTGGCAGTGGTTGCATAAGGAAACAATCAGTTGCTTAGTTATTCACCTGAACTGCAAATCTATCTGTAGCCCTTTATTTTCGCACCTTGCAGCGATTTTTAACCCGAGACTTCCGCCATTTTTTCTGTAATACTCGAGCAGAATTCTGAATAAAAATCTGCCGGAATTTTGCATAATTGCATAAGCCAATTTCGGCCTCCCAGACTCAGAGGAATTGACCATGTCAGCAGCTTTACCCGTAACCCGCGCTTTGTTTGATGAAGTTATGGTGCCTAACTACGCACCGGCGCCAATTATTCCGGTACGGGGTCAGGGCTCCCGCGTCTGGGATCAGGACAACCGCGAATATGTCGATTTTGCCGGTGGTATTGCGGTGAGTTCGTTAGGTCATTGCCACCCGGCATTAGTGAGCGCGCTGACCGAACAAGCCGGTAAACTGTGGCATTTAAGTAACGTGATGACCAACGAGCCGGCGCTGCGCCTGGCGAAACAGCTGGTCGACAACACCTTCGCGGAAAAAGTCTATTTTGCCAACTCTGGGGCTGAAGCCAACGAAGCTGCACTGAAGCTGGCCCGGCGCTGGGCGTTAGAAAAATTCGGTGCGCACAAACAAGATATTATTTCCTTTGGTAAAAGCTTCCACGGCCGTACTTTTTTCACGGTGACCGTTGGTGGTCAGGCTGCCTATTCAGACGGTTTCGGACCAAAACCTGCCGCTATCCTGCATGCGGAATACAACAACCTCGATAGCCTCAAAGCGCTGATTTCCGACAATACCTGTGCTGTCATCATGGAACCGGTACAAGGCGAAGGCGGCATTATTCCGGCGACCGCTGAATTTATCGCCGGCGTGCGTGAGCTGTGTAACCAGCACAATGCTCTGCTGATTTTTGATGAAGTACAGACTGGCGTCGGCCGCAGCGGTAAGCTGTATGCCTATATGCACACGCCCGTCGTGCCGGACATTCTGACCAGCGCAAAATCACTCGGCGGTGGTTTCCCGATTGGCGCCATGCTGACAACTACTGAGATTGCTTCTCACCTGAAAGTCGGTACGCACGGTTCGACTTACGGCGGCAACCCGCTGGGCTGCGCAGTGGCTTATGCGGCCATTGAGACTATCAATCAACCTGACGTACTCAGTGGCGTGCTGGCCAAAGAGGCGCTGTTTCGCGCTGAGCTTGCCAAAATCAACGCCAAATATCCGGTGTTCAGTGAAGTACGCGGCCAGGGCTTGTTGCTCGGCGCTGCATTGGCTGAGCAATACAAAGGCAAATCGCGTGATTTCCTGTTAGCTGCGGCGGCTGAAGGTTTATTTGTGCTGATGGCCGGTTATGACGTGGTGCGGTTCGCGCCAAGCCTGGTGATACCGGATGCCGATATTATCGAAGGCATGGCGCGTTTTGAACGGGCTGTCGCCAAAGTTGTACAGGGCTAAGTTCTGTTTTTCAAAGCGGCGACTATTTAGGTCACCGCAGCTGTAAACCACTGCGGGCTATCAACCATTGCGATGCTATGCCCGCACCGCAACTCCGAGGAAGCGACCCATGATGGTGATCCGTCCAATCCGCGCCGCAGATTTCCCGGTGCTTTATGAAATGGCGGTTGAGTCCGGCCACGGTTTTACATCGTTACCGGTCAACGACGAACTGCTGCAACGCAAAATCAACCGCTCAGAACAGAGCTTTCGCAAAGCGGTACAAAAGCCGGTCGATGAAGGTTATCTGTTTGTGCTGGAAGACACTGTCAGCGGCGAGATCTGTGGCACCAGTGCCATTGAAGCAGCGGTGGGGCTGGACGATGCGTTTTATAACTATCATCTGGGTAAAGTGGTGCATACGTCGCGGGCGCTTGGCGTCTACAAAACCGTAGATATTCTGACGCTTTGTAACGACTACACCGGCGCGACGGAACTTTGCACTTTGTTTTTGCGCGAGCACCGGCGTGAAAAAAACAACGGCAAGATGCTGTCGCGCTTCCGGTTTTTATTTATGGCGGAGTTTCGTGAACGCTTTTCCGACCGCATCATTGCCGAAATGCGTGGCGTGTCGGATGAAAACGGCAATTCACCATTCTGGGAATGGCTGCAGGAACATTTCTTTTCGGTCGATTTCCCGACCGCCGATTATCTGACCGGCATTGGTCAGAAAGTCTTTATCGCGGAATTAATGCCGAAGTACCCGATTTACGTCAGTTTATTGAGTAAAGAAGCGCAGGCCGTGATTGGTAAAGTACATGAAAAAACCCGCCCGGCGCTGCAACTGCTGCAATCTGAAGGTTTTTCGACCACCGGCTATGTCGACATTTTTGACGCTGGCCCGACAGTGGAAGCCAAACTTGAGCATATCCGCACCGCCCGTAACAGCCGCCGGCTGCAGGTCCGGATCGCCCCGGTCAGCGGTGGTCAGCCATATCTGGTCTGTAATACCGACCGCGAAAATTTCCGCGCCAGCTGGACCCATCTGCATCTGGCGGAAACCGCAACTGAGGTCAATCTGCCGGCCGAGTTCGCTGAAGCGCTGCAGGTCAGCGATGGCGACTGGGTGCGTTTAGCCCGTTTATAAGTTTGAAGGAACAGTGTGATGACACAGCAAGTACAGTTTATTAACGGTGTTTGGTTAGCCGGCGAGGGGCAAGTTTTCAGCTCAATAGATCCGGCGAAAAACCGCAGCATCTGGCAAGGTCAGGCCGCTTCAGAGCAACAGGTCGATTTGGCATTTCGGGCTGCCCGTGCCGCGTTTGAGCCCTGGGCTGATTTAACTTTTGCCCAGCGCGCTGACGTCGTTCGTGCTTTTGGTCAGCAGCTCAATGAACACAAAGAAGCGCTGGCGCTTTGCATTGCTGAAGATACCGGCAAACCTTTGTGGGAAACCCGCACTGAAGTGGCCGCGATGATTGGCAAAGTGGATATCTCCATCCGGGCTTATCAGGAACGCACCGGCGAAAAAGAAAGCCCGATGCCACAAGGCCGCTCCATGCTGCGGCACAAACCGCATGGTGTGGTGGCAGTGTTTGGCCCTTATAACTTCCCGGGGCATTTGCCCAATGGCCATATCATTCCAGCGCTGCTGGCGGGCAATACTGTGGTATTTAAGCCCAGTGAGTTGACACCAAAAGTGGCGGAAGAGACAGTCAAGTTATGGCAGGCGGCCGGTCTGCCGTCTGGCGTGCTGAACCTGTTACAAGGCGAAGTGGCAACCGGTAAAGCTATCGCCGCGCACCCGGAGCTGGACGGTCTGTTTTTCACGGGCAGCTCGCGCACCGGTCATTATTTACATCAGCAATTTGCCGGCCGGCCGGACAAAATTCTGGCGCTGGAAATGGGCGGTAATAATCCGCTGATAGTGGCTGAAGTCAGCGACATCGACGCCACAGTGTACGACATCATCCAGTCGGCCTTTATCTCGTCTGGCCAGCGTTGTACCTGCGCGCGCCGTTTGTATTTGCCGCAAGGCGCCGCCGGTGATGCGATTCTCACGCGCTTGCTGGAAGTGACCGCAAACATCAAAGTCGGGCTATATGATGACGCGACTCAGCCGTTTATCGGCTCGATGATTTCTAACAAAGTCGCTTTGGGCATGCTGGCGGTGCAGCAGCAGCTGCAAGCTTTGGGCGCCGAAGTGCTGCTGCCGATGCAGTTACTGGCTGAGGGCACCGGATTGCTGTCGCCGGGCATTGTTGAATGCACAGCTGCCAGCGATTTGCCGGATGAAGAACATTTTGGCCCGCTGCTCAAAGTGTTCCGTTACCGTGATTTTGATGCGGCCATTGTGGCCGCCAACCAAACCAGCTTTGGTTTATCTGCTGGCTTGTTGTCAGACAACGAAGCCTTATACCAGCGCTTTTTCCGCCGTATCCGGGCTGGCATCGTCAACTGGAACCGGCCAATTACCGGAGCCAGTTCAGCCGCGCCTTTTGGTGGTATCGGCGGCAGTGGTAATCACCGCGCCAGCGCTTATTACGCGGCAGATTATTGCGCTTATCCGGTGGCGTCAGTGGAACTGGCGCACAGTGAATTGCCGACGCAGTTATCGCCGGGTTTGCAGTTCTGATTGGGTCTGGTTTCAACCGGAAAGAACCCGCTCTGGCGGGTTCTTTTTTGTCTGTGCGGAAACTTTGTACACAGAAACAGCAGTCAGGCTTGCTGTTCTGGTGTCACAGATATATTTTTAAGCTCAGCGCTTTACGCTGAAATGCAATCTGTGGCAGATTGAAATCCCTCATTAATTCCCGGTACGCAGAGCTATGGTCACGGACAAACCCGGTTATGAACATCTGATTCAGTTTTTAACCGAACATTTAGCGTTATTCGAGCAACAAGGCACGCCGACGTCGCATCGCAAAACGCTGGGCGTGATCATTGAAGAGCAGATTGCCGAACAAATTATCCAGCTGTGTCTGCAGCATACTGAGCTTGAGACTATCCATCGCAGTCAAATCATCCGCGAAGTGGATGGCATCATGTACGACTTCCAGGAAGTGCTGGCGTCTGTGATTGAAAAGCCAGCGACTGAAGAGCAAATCGAACTGATCAACGAAGTGTCATTGCTGATTAAAAACCTGTTTGATACCGCAATTGCCCATCTGATGGATTAAGACTGCTCTGGTCCGACATAACTGCTGGCAGGGCAAAGCATTTATTCGTTAGAATAGCGCCTTTCCCTTCAGACAGCAGGAGCCTTTTATGGCTGATAATAACCAACTTCATGCCACCGTCAGCTGGGCGGGCGACAGTAACTTTATCGGTCGTTCCGGTTCAGGCCACGCCGTGGTATTTGATTCCAACAAAGACAATGGCGTCGCACCAACACCGATGGAAATGCTGCTGATGTCCGCCGGCGCCTGTTCATCCGTTGATGTGGTCAGCATTCTGCAAAAAGCTAAACAGCAAGTGACCAATTGCCGCGTCGTTTTAAGCGGCGAGCGGGTGGATTCTATTCCGCGGGTGTTTGAGAAAATCCATCTGCAT
>CBFGPY010000213.1:0-5611 GCA_965650755.1 uncultured Chromatiaceae bacterium
CACAAAGCCCAAACACAGAATACCAAAAACTGGTCTTAGTAGTTGGGCAAGGCAATAGCGAACCCGGCAGATACGACAAGGCCAGAGCGTCAGAGTTCCAGCGGTTAATCAGGTAAAAATAACGGCCCTAACGGCGATTTGGGAATGGCAAAATGCGCCGGATAATCGACATCAACCAGATATAGGCCTTCAGCTTTCGCGGTAGCAGCCGCTAGTGTCCGGTCTTTTGCCGCCAGCAATTCCGCTATCCACTCTGGTGGACGGCGCCCCATGCCCACTTCCAATAAACTGCCGGTGATATTACGCACCATATGATGCAAAAACGCATTGGCTTTGATATCGAGCACAATGTAGTCACCAAATCTGTTGATTTGCAGGTGCATCACGTTGCGAAATGGCGTGTTGGACTGACATTGAATGGCGCGGAACGAGGAGAAATCCTGCTCGCCCAATAACACAGGCGCGGCTTGTTGCATCAGGCTGACATCAATTTCCTGGTGATAATGACTAAGGCCAGCCCCTAGAATGGCTGGACGGAACTTGCGGTTGTAAATCACATAACGGTAGCGACGGGCTGTCGCAGAGAAGCGAGCATGAAAATCGTCCGGTACCGATTGCGCCCAGCGTACCGCTATGCCAGTAGGTAAATTTGAATTGGCTCCCATGATCCAACCGCGCATATCCCGGATGGCTTCGGTATCAAAATGAATGACCTGGCCGGTACCATGTACGCCGGCATCGGTGCGGCCAGCGCAAAAAATTTCAATCGGCGCATTAGCAACCTGGCTTAAGGCTTTTTCCAGCTCGCCCTGAATGCTGTTCACTTCCCGCTGACGTTGCCAGCCGAAATAGCCGGTTCCGTCGTACTCAATCCCCATCGCAATACGCATTCTGACTCCAAGGGCCCCACTCATTCAGCGGCGGCGAGTATAACAAAGCCGCCGCACTGCGGCAAAAGCAGGCTTTAGATAACAAAAAAGCGCCATCGGCGCTTTTCTGTAACGACGACATGACTTTACGACTGCAGCGCAGATGCTTCCTGTTTGACATGTGCCGGAGCGTCCGAAGCCATAATCTCTTTAATCAGATGATTGGCGCTATCCGCATCACCGATCTCAATGTAAGCCCGGACCAGGTCGAGTTGCCCGGCAAAACCACCATCGGCATGATCGACGTCGCCGGCTTCATCCGCAGCGATTAAATCTTCAAAATCTGCCAACCCCACATCGATATTCAGCGCTTTCAGTTCAGCATCAGGTTCAAGCTGATCTTCGGTTGCAGCGAGTAACTTGTCGATATTGACGAAATCCGGCAGTTCAACCGGGTCCGCGTCTGCCTGATAGCGGCTTTGACCCTGCTGTAATTGTTCAAGCTCCGCCAGGACTTCCGCTGCTTTTTGTTGATCAGCCTGCGGATCTGCAACAGGCGCAGCGAAATCCTCCAGCCCGGATAACAACTCATCGAAGTTCATATCATCCAGCTGGTGCAATTCAGACTGTTCGGCCGTCAGCAGTGTTTCTTCGTGGGCTTCAGGTAGATCGTCAGGGAAAATCGCCGACTGCTCAGGATCGTCCAGTTCCAGTTCCGGATACTCATCCAGTACTTTGCTGGGCCGCTCAACCGATGAAATGCCTTCAAATACTCTGGCAACCGAATTGTCGTCAGACAAGCCTAAATCCGGCATCTCCGTCGATGTATCCTCCAATCCGGCGAACTCGGATAAATATTCGGTTTCCGCATTATTTTCGGCGGCAAGCTCTGCCTCAATACCGCTATCTGAGCCTTCGTCCATCATCAACTCTTCGATATCGATAAAATCGTCGACTGGTGCAGCGTCCTTGGCGATTTCTTGTTCATTTGCGGCGAAGTCAACGACTGCGTGCTCAGGCTCGACTGATGTACTGTCGGCCACAGGCTCGGTTAGCATTGCACTGAAATCGGCAATGCTGAGTTCAGCGTCCGCAATGTCCGCCGATGCCTGCGTCAGTGCTTCGTCTGGCAGGCTCAGTTCAGCCAGTGAATGTTTCGCCTGTTGCGATTGAGCACGGATCTCTGCGACTTCGTTGAGAATTTCATCCAGCTCATCCAACAGACCGGATTCATCCTCTGCCGCCATCAATTCTTCAGGCTCAAATGCCTCGGGCAGTTCAGTAGCCTCTGCCATCGCCAAAGCATTCTCCTGCTCTTCCGGCATAGGTTCGGCCAGGTCAGCATCGCTTTGTTCTGCTTCAAGCTGTTCTTCTGCCAGCGACTCAGCAAAGGCCTCCAGCTCAGAGCTATCAAAAGTCTGTTGTCCTGCTGGCAATTCCACTTCAGTCGCGGCAGCACTGCTGTCAGCGGCCTGAGTCATATCCAGTAAGGCATCGATATCAAAATCATCATCGGTTTTAGTGTCGTCGCCGGCAGGTGACGTCACTGTCTCGGCAGGCGCGGCAGGCGTTGTGGCCGCAACAGCCTGGGTTTGGGCGACCAGCGCATCAATATCAAAGTCATCGTCGTCCAGCGTCATTGCACTGACCTCGACCGACTCTTCACCTGGTAAATCCAGTTCGATTTCTTCCAGTAGCTCGTCCGATTCAGCTGCTTCGGCTGCGGCATAAGCCAGTGCTGCGGCTGATACCTGAGGATCGCTCAGTAAATCAGATTCCGTACCTGCTTCAGGTTCAGTTTTGGCTTGCGCCTGCTGTGCGGCCATCGCCTGATTAAAAATCGCGTCCGGATCTTCGTCATCGTCGTCCGCCAGATTGTCAAACAGGGAACTGAGCTCGTTGCCAGAGAGAATATTATTTGGATCAAAGGCTTGCTTGGCCTCAAATGCCGGCTCATCAGCATCCAGCAGATTACTCAGCGCATCACCGGCAAGAATATTATCCGGGTCAAATGGCTCTGCCTTGGCTGGCGCCGGTGACGGCTCCAGCGGGTCGAGAGGATCGTCAAGCAAATCATCCAGGTCAAAAGCTCCGGCCGATTTCTTAGTGTCGGTTCCCAGATCTAGATGATCGTCCAGTAAATCATCGTCATCAAAGCTCGCCATCGCCGGTTTTCTGGCTGGCGTCCGGTCAAAATCATCATCCAACCGAATGCCGCTGCTCATGCTGTCGTTTAGCAATGAATCGTCCAGATTAATCAGGCTGCTTTCGTCAAAATCCAGACTGTCATCCAGCGGCGGCAATGGTGACTTGTAGTTTGGATCTAACGCCGGGCTCGCTGTCGCTGCCGATACTGCTGCAGCGGCTTTTTTGCTCTTACGGCGGATCAATAACACCACACCAAACAACACCAGTGCTGCCGGCAATGCCGCCGCCAGGATCCAACCGGCCGGGCTATTGGCAAGATTTTGCCAGGTTTCGGCAAAGTTAAACCCTTCCTGCTGTTTGCGGATCTGCTCGCGTTGTTGCTCCAGCATCTCGGTTTGTTGCTGCAGAAGCTGCTGTAACTGGGTTTGAATTTCGCTGTCTTTATCCAGCTGCTGCTTCACATTCGACAGTTCTGAGACCACAGTATCGAGTTGCTTTTTCAGCGCGGTATTTTCCTGCACTATGGTTTCAACATTCGCCATAGATGCCCCGAGCCGGTCACGCAAATCAGACATTTGCTCAGTCTGCTGCGCTTCCACCCGATTCAGCTCGTCAGTAATTTCTTGTTGCGCTTTGGCGATATCAACTTGTTTGGCCGAGTGATCTTCCGGTTTTTGCTGCGCTGCTTTGCGGATTTTCTCTGCCCAGACGCGGTCGTCGTTTTCTGATTTACGCTGCGCCATCACAGGGTCAATCGCCAGAATGTCGCGAATGCCAGGCACTTCCAGGAAAGCGCCGGGTTTGAGATGGTTAAAGTTATCGTCGAGGAAAGCGTCAGGATTGTTCTGATACAGCGCAAACATCATCTGGTACATGTTGACGCGTTTGTCCGGCCGGGCCTGCTCGGCCAGACGCCATAAAGTATCCTGCGCCGACAATGGGCCCAGCCGGGTCACTGCCGGAGTATCAAATTCTTTTGGACCGCGTAAGCGCGCCGTGGATTCAGCCCAGGCTGCCGTCATAAAATTGACGGTAAACAGAATGAGCAAAATTCGCATCAGAAGCATGCAATATTCCCTAACAACCATTGGATCCAGCTGGATGCCCATTGCATCCGGACTGAACGCCTGAGTGCTGTATCCGCCATTGGATATAGTCGCTCTGCAAACAATGTTCCACAATTTGCGGCCCTTTCGGCAGATTCTAAACCAGATTGGCAAAAAGGTGCAGACCAGCGCCACAGAAAGCCGGCTTGGAGGGGGCGACAGCGAAAAATAAAAGGGCCCCAAGTTGGGGCCCCTGCGTAGACATTGTTGCGAACTTACAGGTAATCGCGGATCAGATGTTCTGCAATCTGAATGCTGTTGGTCGCCGCACCTTTACGCACGTTGTCGGCCACCACCCACAGATTTAACCCGTGCTCATGTGACAGATCTTTACGGATGCGGCCAACAAACACATCGTCCTGACCTTGCGCATGGCTGACCTGAGTCGGGAATTCTGCATTGTCTTCCAGCAGCACCACACCCGGCGCCTGAGCCAGTAAGGCTTTGACTTCTTCCACACTGATAGGCGAACGGGTTTCGATGTGAACTGCTTCGGCATGGCCGTAAAACGCTGGTACCCGTACCGCAGTCGCATTTACCGAAATGCTGTCATCGCCCATGATCTTCTGGGTTTCCCAGTGCATTTTCATTTCTTCTTTGGTGTAGCCGTTGTCCAGGAATACGTCAATTTGTGGAATGACGTTAAAGGCAATCTGGCGCGAGAATTTGCCAGTGGATTCAAGCGGACGGCCATTCAGCAACTGCGCCGTTTCAGAGGCTAAAGCTTCAATGCCTTGCTGGCCTGCACCGCTGACCGACTGATAAGTTGCCACGTTCACGCGTGTAATACCAACAGCATCATGGATAGGTTTTAACGCCACCAGCATCTGAATAGTCGAACAGTTCGGGTTGGCAATGATGTTGCGGTTACGATAGTCAGCAATGGCGTGCGCGTTCACTTCAGGCACCACTAACGGAATATCAGCTTCATAGCGGTAATGCGAGGTGTTATCTATGACAATACAACCGGCATCGGCCGCTTTTGGCGCGTAAACCGCCGACACACTGCCGCCGGCTGAGAACAAACCAATTTGGGCCTTGGTCCAGTCAAAGGTCTCAGCATCCAGCACTTCTACCTGTTTACCACGAAACGTCACTGTGCCACCGGCAGAGCGTTTACTGGCCAATGGGTAAAGATTGCGTACCGGAAAATCGCGCTGCTCAAGAATTTCGATCAAATGCTGACCGACCAAACCTGTAGCGCCTAATACTGCGACATCAAATTGCTGAGCCATTTGGTTTGTTCCCCTTTATTTCTGGCTGAAACCTAAACGAATTAAATAATCGGCTACCTGCCCCTGCAGGCATACTGAACTGAATTCCCGCCGTGGCGGGTAGGTCTTTCTGAGCCAGTCAAACCCGTGCGTGACCAGATGCCGTCTGAACAATGCATCGTCACGCCGGACATCATATAACATACGGCAAAGATTTTGGACATCTAAAAGTCTAAAATTTGGCGAAATTTGCAGCTTTTCTATCGCCGCCACC
>CBFGPY010000214.1:0-5572 GCA_965650755.1 uncultured Chromatiaceae bacterium
TGTACCCGGGGCGCTGAACTCATTGCGGCGCTCAAAGCCAGTGAGTTTGGTGCTGTGGTGCTGGATCTTGGCCTGGCGGATGGCTCGTCGCTGCCATTGATAGAACAGCTGCGCCGCGCCGGCCAGACAGTGCCCATTCTGGTACTGACCGCGCTCGATGATATCGATATCAAATTGCAGGCACTCAACGCCGGCGCTGATGATTACCTGTGTAAACCTTTTGACCTGCGCGAACTTGAAGTCCGGTTGCGGGTGTTGGCCCGGCGCCATCAGGACCGCGCAGACGACGAACTGGCCGTCGCCGGGATCCGGCTGAATCTGGTGAATCAACGCTGCCAGTTTGCCGGACGCGACGTGGCATTGACCAACCGCGAATATGTGTTGCTGAAGGAATTTATGCAGCACCCGGATAAAATCCGCTCCCGCCAGCTGCTGGAAGAATTGTGTTACGGCTGGGACGGCGATATCGACAGCAACGCCACCGAAGTGCATATCCATAACCTACGCAAGAAGTTTGGCAGCAGCTTTGTCAAGACCGTGCGCGGCGTGGGATATATGCTGGTAAGCCGGCATGATTAATTCGATCAAAACCCGCATTGTGCTGGGGGTTAATCTGGTGATCCTGCTGGTACTTATCATCGCTTCGGTCGTGGATTATTACCGGTCATTGCACGAAATTGACGAAGTGTTTGATGCCCAGCTGGCGCAAACTACCCGACTCCTGGCGCGGCTGGTTGAACAGGACCCAAGCCTGCGCGACCGCAGCAGCACTTTGCTGGTACCGGTGCCCCAGTTCGAACAGCAGCTGATGGAAGTGCCGTCAGCGCTGGAACGACTGCGCGAAGGTCATAAATATGAAAGCCAGATTGGCTTTCAGGTGCGGGGGCGCGATGGCCGCCTGCTGTTAAGCTCCGCCAACGCCAAGGACACCACGTTGGCGCCGTTACAAAGTGGCTATTTTGAGCGTT
Organism: uncultured Chromatiaceae bacterium; assembly: GCA_965650755.1. Lineage (GTDB taxonomy): Bacteria > Pseudomonadota > Gammaproteobacteria > Enterobacterales > Alteromonadaceae > Pararheinheimera. Next base: position 969 of record CBFGPY010000214.1, read on the forward strand.
CAGATCCGGCTCAGCAGTGGATTAGTTTTAGTTTGTTTGACCCGGGCAGCCAGCTCTGGCTGCAAGCCGGCCAGCACATTGCGGTGCGGGATGAACTGAGCTGGTATCTGGTCAGCGGCCAGATAGGTCAGGTGCTGGTGACCATGTTGCTGCTATCCGTGCTGATTTATCTATTGGTGCAACATATGTTCAGGCCGGTTGACCTGCTGCGCCGGCGCTTACAACAAAGCAGCGCAACTGCGCTGCAGCCACTGGATATCACCTTACCCAACGAAATCGCACCGGTACAAACCGCCATTAATACCTTGCTCGACAATATCCATCAGCATCTGGCCCAGGAAAAACGCTTTATCGCCGACGCCTCGCACGAACTGCGCACGCCACTGGCCATCCTGCGTCTGCATGCCCAAAATATCAGTCTGGCCGGCACCGATGCAGAGCGGCAAAAAGCAGTGGATGCCATCATCAGCAGCTCGATGCGGATGAGTCATCTGGTTAACCAGCTGATGGCACTGGCCAGAGTCGACCGCCAGCATTTGCATCATGTCAGCATCATAGATGTCCTTCAGCTGACCGAGGACACGTTGGCGCAGCTGCCAGCGGCACAGCTCGATAAGGTGGACTGGCAGCTGGATATAGCTGACAGGCTCGCTATTCGGGGCGATCAGAGCCTGTTGCGGGTGGTATGGCGCAACCTGCTCGACAATGCCAGCAAATATGCGCCTGCGGATTCCTGTGTGAGGGTCCGCGCTGCACTGGTGTTGGATCAGATTGAATGCGTATTTGAGAATCACAGCGACATCAGGCTGCCAGCCGCAGACAACAACCGCCTGACGGACCGCTTCTACCGCAGCCCCGGCCACCAGCAAATCGATGGGGCCGGCCTTGGCCTGTCAATTGTTAAACAAATCGTCAGCCTGCATCAGGGCAATCTCGAAATTAACCAGCAGGATGACCTGATGCGGGTGACGCTGCGTTTGTCTCCGGGCTGACTTCTGGGCTGTTGGTCACCCGACGACTGCGAATGGCGCATTCACACCAGGCGAATTTCAGTATGCATGCCTTACATTGGCCGCCAGCAAATGCACGGTCGCATCACGACCATCCGGGTCCGGCAAAGTCTCGATCACCTGAAACTGTGGCAAGCGAAACATCTGTTGCCAAAACGCTGTTGCATCCGGCGCGTCATCAAAAGTGGTGACGGTCCAGGGGATGTCGCGTTGCGCCATAAAATACTCAACGACACGTCTGGCGATACCGTGGCGGCGAAAGCGCCGCATAATAAAAAGGTCGGCTAATTCCTGTGCTTCTGCCACAACGTCAGAAGGCTCAATTAACGCAAAACCGGCCAGCGCACCATCGACTTTCAGGATAAATGCGCTCCAGCGCGGTAACTGCCAGTATTGGGCAAAATAGTCAGCGCACATTTTGTATTTGCCGTCGGCTTCGACGTCATAGCCGTCATACACCGAGGTGTCGTAGCAATAAAACTGGAACATATTCCAGATGGTGTTTTTCTCATCAGAGCCAGCCGGCAGGATTTGCAGCAGGTTTTTCTGCAAAATGGCTTCTTTGCGAGCGTTTTGGTTCAGAGAGTGTTGGTTTAGAGAGTCTTCGGGCATCAGCAGCTGTCACTTTGTAAGTTAAAACTGCATGATAACCCGACAGGTATATTTTTTGTTAACTACGAGTGTTGCCAACTGGTGCTTTTTGCGTTGTATCTGCAGGTTGTTGCTGGGGTGCCAGCCACAGATACAACAGCGTCACCAGCATCACTGTTGTGATCACTGCCACACTGACGGAGCTTATCCGGTACAAAGCGCTATACATCAGGTCGTGATCTGCCGTCAGGTACTGGCCGAAAATAATTGCCATAGTCGTCATACCGCCAAACGCCACGCCAGAACCCGGCCCTTCCAGTTGCTGCGCCCGGCCAAACAACAGCATACCAAAGAAAAATGCCAGCACCGTCAATGGCAAATGCTGGTAGTTGTCATACAACAACAATTGCACCGCAATGGCATAAGCCGAACCCAGCAAAACACCGCGGGCCCGCTTCAGCCCGGCCTGCACTATACCGCTGAAACTCAGTGGCAGCAGGATCAAAATAGAACTGGCCGTCGCCGACAGTGAATCCTGCAAATCCAATAACTGAAACACTACAAAAGACAAAGTCGCCAGCAAGGCTGCAATCAGGCTTTGTTGCAACTGTTCAGCGATTGGCTTTGGCGGCAGCTGCGGTAAAGGCCGTTCTGGCAGCGGGAAAACCCGGATCATCGCGCCACAGATCAGCAAAGCTGCCAGAGTCGCGATAAAGGCATGCCCCAGCATCTGGGCCGGGTCCATCGCGGGATAACTGGCAAAATGCAAAAAAATGCTGCCATTGATAATACTGATGGCGGCAAACACAAAATAACTGCCTTGCGCCATCAGCCGGAACAACCAAAGAAAAACAGCAAACACCAGCAGAATGACCACCAGACTCAGCCCGCCAATCGCGTGATAGCCCAACACCATCAGCGCGGCCAGCAGGTTGGCAGATAAGTATTGCAACACCACAAAAGGCGTCAGTCTGGGAATAAGGCCCAGTAACAGTACCGGGCTGATAGTAAAAAACACGCCCCACTGGTCTGAATTGGTCAGTTTCGCCAGCAGCAGCCCGAGACTGGCGCCAAAAGCCAGTCGCAGTACCGGATAAAATGCAGTAGCGTTCATCAGCATTAATACACGTAGTGCAGGTAGCTAATCAGGCGGATTTGACTGGCCGCCAGCCACTGTAACCAGCTATCACCGGCTGGCGCCAGCTGCACTGTGGCGCGTGAACCCACGACCAGCTGTGGTGGCATCTCAGTCTCCAGCGCCAGATTCACTTTAAGCCGCTGCGCATCCCGCACCCAGCGACTGCTGCTATCCGCCGTCGCGAGCCGGCCATCCGGTGTGCTCTGGCCATTGGCAACACCGGCATCAATATCACGAACTGCTGCATTAAATACCTGCCCGGGCAATGCATCGAAGGTAATAAAAGCACGGCTTCCACTATTAACATGCAGCAGACTTTTTTCGCGAAACAGTGCACTGACCCAACTTTGCTGGCCAGAAACTAATGCCAGTGTTGGCTGATTGGCGGCCAGATTGGTGCCAACTTCCAGCTGCAAATCGCTGACAATACCGTCCACATCGGCATAAACTTTACTGCGCGACAACGCCAGACGGGCCTGCGCTAACTGATTGCGCGCCTGTTTAATCTGCACCAGTTCTTCTGTCGGGATGCCAAGCTCTGCTTCTAAAGTGGCGAGGTCGGCTTGGCTGGCTTTGAGTTTGGCGCTGGCTTGCAACACTTGCGTTTCACTTTGCTCCAGTTGCTGGCGCGGGATCAATTTCTGCTCAAATAACCGCTTTAACCGCAACGCTTCGCGCTGTGCTTCTGCCAATGCCAGCTGCGCCTGTTCAACCTGTGCATTGCCGCTTTGCAGCGCCGCTGTCAGCTGATGATACTTTTGTTGGCTTTGCTCCAGCTGCAAGGTGGCGAGTTCAACTTTGAGCTGATAATCGGCCGGATCCAGTTCAAACAACAAATCACCACGCTGCACCTGCTGATTATTGTGCACGGCAACAGCTACGACCCGGCCCGGCACCTGCGGCGCCACCTGCACCACAAAACGTTGTACCAGACTGTCGGTGGTCAGCGGCATATACAAATCTGCTGCGAGGTAATAAACAAACACGGCGATAAAAGCCAGCAAGGTGCCTTTTACCCACCGGCTGAAAAGCTGCTCAGCACTCATGACTGACTTCCCTCTTTGTGATCCTGTAATAAGCGGGTTGCCTGCTGTAACACGGCATCCAGCAGCAGCGGCAATGCCTGTTGCTGCTCCGCGGTTAAACCGGCCAGTAATTCCTGTTGCAGGGCGCGTCTTTTGCGATCAATTTCGCTGACAATCTCTGTGGCGGCGTTTAACAGGAACAAAGCTTTTTGCCGCCGGTCTTGCGCAGATGGCCGGCGCTCAATTAACCCCTGCTGCTCCAGCTGATCTAATACCGGCACCAGAGACGGCGTTTCCACGCCCAATAAACGCGCCAGTTCAGTTTGACTGACGCCCTGATTATCGGCGATGTAAACCAGCGCAATGCCGGATGCCTGAGTCAGGCTATTGCAGGCCAGTTGTTTGTCCAACAGAAAGCGCCATTGGCGCGATAACAGATGCACTTGCAGACCTAAGCTTTTAAAACTCATGATTCGCCTATTAATAATTAGGATGCTAACATTATTTTAGTTAGCCTCCTAATTAAATGCAAGCGAAATCAAGATAAACCCACTGCGCTACCACTCTGAGCTAAGCGCCGGGTGAAGGCTGCATTGCTGGGCTTGCGTTAGTTGGGGTGGCTAAAGTCTCGGTCAGAAAAGCAATAATGTCATTCAGCGGGGCTATCGCCTCGCGGGTAAAGCAAGTGCCAAAATAAGTGCTGCAACCACTATCAAGGTAGGCATGCTGCAAACCATCGTAGACCTTCAGACTGGCCGGGTGACCGGCCGCCAGCAAGGTATCGGTATACAGTCTGGCGGACTCCGGTGTGGTCAGACTGTCGCGGCTGCCGACATGGAC
>CBFGPY010000215.1:0-5539 GCA_965650755.1 uncultured Chromatiaceae bacterium
CCTAACCTCGCGTGCTGTCCTTTGGAGAGCGTGTTGATCCGCGCGCCGACATCGGTTGCATAACCAATACCGGTGTCAACGCTGTTGCGGGTGGCTGGCTGCAGTTCAACCGTCAGTGGTAACAAACCATCTTTGCGATTATCCGGGTCGGCAATTAAATCGACGCTGCCAAACCACAGGGTATTGGCCAGATTCTGACTGAGTTTGGCCAGCAGCGCGGCCGAATAATAATCACCGGATTGAAACGGCAGCAGGCTACGCAGCCTGGCTTCACGGATTTGACCGCCGTTAAAAGTAATGTCACCAAAGCGATAACGCGGGCCACTTTCAAAGTGCAAATGCATTTTGCCGCGCCGGTCGCCTGGTGTTATCACCAGTTCCGCACGGGTGAATTTGGCATCAAAATAACCTTTGCGGTGGGAAAGGCTCAGCAGAGCCTTTTTATAGGCTTCATAGTTGCCATGGTGCATCCTATCGCCCTGTTTGGGCGCTTTTTGCCGTTGCAATGCCTGAAACTCCGGGTCGCGAATAGCTTCGCCAGTGATTTGCAAGTCCGCAACATCAATAAACACGGAGCGACCGGCAATAATGCGCGCTTTGAGGACGTAATCAGTGCCATCCATCGCATCTTCAAACACCACCCGCACCTGATAATAACCATGGCCACGCAGCGCTTGTTTGATTTCATTGGCGACGCGGTTTTTAAAACGGGCAGATTTGTTGATTTGAGCCGGAGTAAATACGGACAGGTATAACGCGATATTGTCTTTGCGCTCTTCGGTGGCGCCGGTAAATTCAATGCGATTGGCGGCATACAGCAGAGTAGAATGGCACAGCAATGCCAGCAACAATGCCAGTAAGAATGCAGCATAAACCAGCGGTCGGGCCCGGAAAAAAGCAAAGGTAGGCAGGATCAGCACTCCATGTCTGCGGCAGTTTTGTCAGTCTAGCTGGCAGCCGTTGAATTGCCTATTCAGATGCGACTGCTGGCCGGAAGTTCCGGCCAGCGTCAGCGATTATCATGCAACTGGCTGATTTTCATCCGGTTGCTCAGCAGTTTCAGGCTGATCTTCCGGTAACACTTCCGGCAGCGCATCCTGCGTCAGCTGTTCACAGATGATCCAGTCTTTTTCATCGACCCAGTTTTGCGCGCCATTTTTCACGGTGCGGATTGGCACAATGTAGCGGCAGCTGGTTTGTGGTTTGACCGAGGCAAAAATCGGCACAAAACCAAAATTCAGTGCGGTTTCAATCAGCGCCTGTTGGTTATGCGGGTCGATATCGGCCGCTTCGTCGATATAAATCGGAATGCGGTATTTGCCGCGTTCGCGCTCGGCCAATAACTGACGGATAAACAACATACCGCACAGCAATTTGATGGTGATCCGGGTGCCGTTGGAACCGGCCGAATCGATTTTGTCGAAAAATTCCACCTCACCGGCGCGGTTCACCACTTTAAAGCGGATATCAAATAAATCCGACAGCGTCAGACCACCTTTTTCGCTGGCTGCCTGAATGAGGTAATCCTTGGCAGAATTAATATCGCGTTCGGCACTGGTCACGCCCGGCGCCAACAAGTCCAGCGTGTCGCCTTGCTGGTAAGCATCTGAAGTGGTCAGGATGGTATCGATATGGCCAACCAGCAGTTTGCGGTCGACGATTTCAATCTTAAAATCCTGCAGGTTGGAGATCTGGTGACGCCAGATGCCACGGTTAAAGCTGTTCAGTTCGCGGTGCAGCCGGTCCAAATCCGAACGCAGGCCTTTGAGCGTACTGGCGACTTCGGTTAAGGCCACGCGGGCGCGGCGCTCAATGGCTTCGCGTTCTTTATCTAAGTGGTGGAAAGCACTGATCAGTTTCTGATACTTGGCTTCTTCGTCGGTTTCGGCTTCAAACTTGCTGATGCCGGCATTAAAAATAAACAGATAGGTATTTTTAATGTTGATTTCCAGCAGCTTCAGTTCCTGGCAGTGTTTGTTGTAACTGCGCAGCTCATCCGCCAGATTGTCATATTCCAGATTAATTTCAATCGGATAGGGCGTGACACGGCCACTGTAGAAATCGAGTTGGAAATCAATCCGGTCTTTTTTCTCATGTTCTATGCGTTCCAGCTGGCGCTTCAGCTGGTCTTGTTTGTTGGTAATGAGGTTACGCCGGTCTGACAGGCTGCTGGCTTTTTGCTGCACCTGTGCCAGCTGCTCATGCACAATCTCTTCTTCTTGCGTCAGCTGGTCAGATAACAGCTGTTGCTCGTCGAGCAACTGCGCCATTTCACTGTAACGGGCGAAACGTTTGAGATCTTCTTCCGCCTGCAGCATATCCTGATACAAACGCTCTTTTTCCCGGCTTTTGCCGGCAAAATCAACAGCAACTTCCGCTTGTTGATCGAGTGTGGATAATGTCAGCTGCAATGCTTCGATTTGCTCTTTCAGCGCGACTTTGCCTTCACTGCCGGCCATATCGGGCGCGGTTAAATGGCTTAAATCAATAGTGGCGCCGGCCAGATGTAATTTGCCACCTTTAAAGGCGTCGGCGATTTGACCTAGTTGCTCAGCAAAAGCATCATCGTCGCTGATCACCACATCGCCGCCGCTGGCGGTCGATAACGACAATAAATCCGGGTTCAACAGCTTGGTCAGCTGCTGCACTTCACCTAAAGACAAATCTTCGCGTAGCCGCGAATACAGATTGTATTCGAGGTTTTTCAGCTGCAGTTTCAGGCTCTTTAACTGCTTCTGGGTTTGCGCTTGCTGATGCGCGAGTGTTGCCGGATTTAAGTTCGCCGCGCCTTGCAGGCTATGGCTCAGGCTCTCGTATTGGGCGCGGATATTGGCGAGGTTCGACTGCAGTGTCGGCAGGTTGGTCAGGCCAAAACGCTGGGCGAGGGCGTCATGCTCGTCAAACCAGCTTTTCAGGCCAAGTTGTTTACTCGACAGCTCTTTGATCTGGCCAACATACAAACGCTGTTTGTCTTCCAGCTGATGTTTTTCCTGCGCCAGCGCTTCGAGCTGCTCGCCAAGTTCCTGTTGCTGTTCGTCCAGATAACTCTGAAACTCAATCAGCGCTTTGTCGAGCTTTGGCGCGTAGGCGGCCAGGCGGCCTTTGAGTACGGCGCGGTTATCAATCAGGTTTTCTAACGCCTCAACGGCTTGTTGCTGATTTTCCAGCGCTTTGAGTTCACGCCGGTCGCGGTTTACTTTTTCAAAAGCGTTGTGCCAGACCGTATAAAAATCGACTTTAGGGTCGCTTAAATGGCGGGCAAACACAGGCAGTAACAAGCGTTTGACGTCCTGGGCTGTTAAGCGGTGCAGGTTCAGAATGCGGCGGAAGATGTCTTTGTAGACCGGCGCGTCGCTGACGTTAGTCAGCGGGATCATCCGCAGATTGATTTTGCTGTCGAAAGGCGTGGCGCCGCCAGTCAGCATGGCGTTTAATTCCGATGGCTTTAATTCCAGCGGCTCAAAGCCTAAATTGCGCAGGTGATGGTCCAGCTTGTTATAGCGGATAATGCTGTTTTCACTGACATAATGCGTGAGGTCCAACTTTCCGCGATAACAGAAGTACTGGAACTGGTAACCGGCAATTTTGCCAAGACCAGCAACGCCTATCACCACCGGGCCTTCCGGCAGATTGGCTTCGAGCAGAATGTAACTCTGATCGGTGCCAAAATAGAATTTGCGCGTTTCATCGAGGTCATGGCCGTCCCATTCGGTCAGGCGCAAATCATTAATGAGCGGAAATTGCAGTGCGTTGATCACCGAGCTTTTCCCGGTATTATTCGGCGCGCAAATCGACGCAGCATCATCAAGCGGAATGACACATTTGGCGTAGCCGGCGGTGTTCAGCAGCGCAAGTTTGGTTAAGCCATAAAGTTCAGACATCGGTATGGCCCTCATCCGCCTGTAGAGAATCAACGGCCACTAATGCATCGAGGAAACGATACAACGGCGGCAGCAGTTTAAAGTTATCACCCTGAGTTTTGGCAAAGCCGTAGCGAAGCATCCGGTTGCCGACTTCGCGTTTTAAATCAGTGGCTGAATAAATCTCCAGCTGCTCAAACAAGTGATATTGCTGTTGCAGAATGCTGGATAAAATTTCGTGATTAATTTCAGTTTCAAACAATGCCCGTAATGGGTCCTGGCCCTGATCGGCAAAAAACTCAACTAAGGCATAAGTCGTCAGTGCAAACAGCCGGGAAATTTTGCCCATATTGACGGTGGCGTCGTCGACATCAAAATAAAAGAAACCCCGGCTGTCGCGTTTCAGCTGATTGCCGAGTGCAGCAAATAAGGCACTGTAGGCGTCTTCATTGCCGTCCAGTTCAGTCCAGAGCGCAAAATCCTGCTCGCTGATGTGGTAGCCGGTGGTCAGGCGTTTGTGAATGTCTGCCAGATTGGGCAGCTTTTCGAGATCAATCTGCATGGGTTATGTCCTGTCGCTGTGGCGGGTGACAAAAGGGTGCAGGCGCAGGCGGAAGCCATTGACTTCCATTTCACTGGCCTGGTCCTGATGTTCCAGTTTTAACGCCGGAGCGCGGCTGAGTTCCTGATATAAAAATAATAATTCATCGACCGGCAACTGCGGATAACTGCTTGCCAGCCATTGCGATAAGTCGGTATTGGTTTTCTGCGTGCGGGCCGATTTCAGCACATCCTGCAGATCCGGCACGCGGATATTGGCGCCGGGCTGACTGTCGACGGCGTCGGGCAGCTGATAGTTATCATCTTGATAATCTACCAGTTCGGCCATATAGCTGGTGATCTGATTGGCACTGCCAAGGCTGAATTTTTGATGGTCTGAGCTGAACTTTGGTACCAGCTGTTCCATGGTTGGTTCAAAACCCTGTTTGCGTAAGGTCGCGAGCACCAGACTGGCGTTACGCGAAATCAGCGTATTTTTCCGCAGTTCTTCCCGAAGCGGCATCAACACGTCGGTGCTTCTGGTCAGCGATTCACGGCCAATCTGGTTCATGTCAAGTAAGCGGGTGCGCAGCTGGACCAAAGGTTCTTTGTCACCGGACATAAAACCGGTGTCTTCGATAAACTGCACTAAATCTGACAGGCAATGTTCCAGCGTTTCGATGCTGGTCTGAAAAGGCCCGTTGATATCAATCATCTGCAGCACCGGCTCGATGTATTCGTCGAACGCTTCCATCACGGCGGCGTAACGGCGCGCCAGCGACAAATTGCTGTCATCGGCTTTGGCCTTGTCAACCAGATGTAAAATGGCGCTTTCGTTTTTACGGAAGTGTTTCACCACTTCGCGCACCCGTTCATCCATCAGCCGGACAAAACGGCGCATCTCGTGGACGTCTTTTTGCCGCACGGCGGTATCGAGGCGGGCGCGCAAACGGTCTAATTCGTCAATCCGGCTTTGAATATCGCCGACTGTACCGAGATTATGTTCCTGGGTCAGAAACTGGATAAATTCCAGCACCGAACGGTTGAGTTCCAGCTGACTGGATTTGGCCTGCGGGATCAGAATTTCCTGCGCCAGCAGTTTCTGTGCTTCGCGAAACACCTGCTCACTGGAGAGCTGT
>CBFGPY010000216.1:0-5529 GCA_965650755.1 uncultured Chromatiaceae bacterium
TTTGGTATGTTGATTTATTAGATGTCAGCAGAGGTTATGACCGTAATGACAAAACTTCAGTCTGTCCGCTGCAAGGCGAACAGCATCATTCGTTTGTGTCTACTGATGATGCCTTGGGTAGCTGGAATGGTCGGCGCTGAGGGTATCAAATCACTGAATGTGTTATCGCCACCACTGAAGGCCGCTGTCAGTGATACTAACGCTGTGCCATTTGCCATTTTTAATGCCGGTGGTCATTTGTCCGGCGGTTTGGCAAAAGATATTCTTGATCAGGTGGCGCTGGAGCTGCGCAGTCCGGTGCAATACCTCGATATTCCCCGGGCACGGCTTGAACCCTGGTTGGTGGCTGGCGACGCTGAAGTGAGTTGTTTTCTTAATCCTGACTGGGTTAGCCAGCCGAAACGATTTGACTGGACTGATACTTTGTTTTTCAGCCGGCAACTGATCATCCGGCGCAGGGACAGTGCGCCAATCCGGCGCTTAGCGGATCTGTATTACAAAAGAGTCGGCACGACCTTTGGTTTTACTTACCCTGAATTACAGCAGGCGTTTAGTGAGCGGCTCATTGTGCGGGACGACGCGCATTCCCTGCAAAGTAACCTGCAACGATTGGCCCAGCGCCGGCTCGATGCGGTGATGGCGGTAGATCTGAGTTACTTCTACTTGCTGGAGCGCCAGCAGTTTGATGTGGAATTTGTTGCTGAGCCCATCTGGAGTGAGCCACCTGGGGTGTTTTGTGCTGTGAGCCAGCAATCTCCGCGGCGTGAGGCGATTTTACGCGCCTTCAGCCGGCTCAAAGCGCAGGGGATGATTGAACAGCTGTTCCAGAAATACAAAACCGGTGGGCCGGCTTAGCGGCCAACCGGATCATCTTTTAGTTTCGGAATTTTTAACCCCAGCTCTTTGCCGCGGTCACGAGCGTAGTAAGTACAGCCGTAGAACATCAGGCTGGCAAACAGCACTTCGGCCATTGCCAGATAAAATGTCATTCCGCTGCTGACCCATAAATGCGTCAGTCCATGCACAAAATAAATCATCACAATAAAATTGGCCCAGGCAAAGGTGTAGGCTTTGCCCTGCCAGATGCCTTTGAGCGGTAACCAGAGCGGTCCCCACAGCAATGCCAGTAAAACCCGCGGACTACCGAGTTCCGGCGGTGACAGCCAGAGCACCCAGGCTGGGATCAGTAAAAACAACGCCAGATAACCAAGCTGACCAATCCGCAGTAAACGTCGGGTAGAAGATGCCAATGGCGCTTGTTGTTCAAATAACACTTTCATTGTAGTTTCCCGGCAAAGCGGGCCAGCCGCTTGCCAAATTCGAGGCCAAGGTTTAATTCGTGCGTGCTTAATCCACCGGAGGCGGTGTGGCCTGTAACCGGAGTTGGGCCATAAGGCGTACCACCACTTTGGGTTTGATGCAAAGCCGGCGCATCATAAGGTTGACCGAGCAGCACCATCCCATGATGCAGCAGCGGTAGCATCATACCCAGCAGATTGGCTTCCTGACCGCCATGCATCGAAGACGATGACGTAAAAACACCAGCCGGCTTATCAATCAGCGCACCTTGCAGCCAGAGATCTGAGGTTTGTTCCCAGAAATATTTCATTTCTGAACTCATCTGGCCAAATCGCACCGGGCTGCCGACCGCCAGCGCGTCAGCCTGCACCAGTTCTGCTTTTGTTACCACCGGATGTGCCAGCGGCATATCAGCTGACCAGGGGGCGACACAACGCAGCAAAGCTTCAGCGCCGCCACTTTGTACACCCACGGCGATTTTTTCAGCGAGCCGCTGCACTGAGCCATGGCGCGAGTGATACAGGATCAATACCTGTGCTGGCATCAAAGGTGCTCCAGCAACAGTTCAGGCGGACGTGCCACTATGGCTTTATCCGGCCATTCTACAATAGGGCGTTCAATCAGTTTGGGCGTTGTGACCATAGCGGCAATCAGCTCGGCGTCAGTCAGTGCCGGATTATCCAAACCTAACTGGCTATATTCGGCTTCTTTACTGCGAATTATCTGACGGGCATCAACACCGAGTTTTTGCAGCAGCCTTTGCAAAGTCGCCTGATCCGGTGGGGTTTCGAGGTAATACACCACTTCAAACTCAAGGCCGCGTGCTGTCAGCAGCGCCAAAGCCTCCCGGCTTTTTGAACAGCGGTTGTTGTGGTAAATCTTTAGCATCTGGGTCTCAGTTTAATTGTTTTAAGCGGGTAAATTCGGCCTGCCATTGTTTTTTCTTCGCTTCCAGCCGGCGGCTTTCAAGCTTGTCGGTGGCGGCTAACCGGTTCAGAGATTCGTTAATATCATCAATAGCCTTGGGGTAAATCGCCAGCTGATAATACAGATCTGCGCGGGATTCAAAATATTTGGCCATGTCATTCATCGATTTATAGGTATCGATCAGCATCTCATAAGCCAGATAGGTATCAGGCTTGAAATAGAGCAGGTTTTTCAGCAAGTGCAGGGCCAGACGTTCTGATTTAGCTGCCAGTGCTGCATTGGCGTAGTTGAGGGTGATTACCTGATTATTCGGCCGCAGCAGATATTCCTGCTCGAGCAGCTGTAGTGCCTTTTCGGTGCGGCCAGACTGAATGTACACATCAGTGATGGCATCGATGTAAAACAGATTTTTGTCGTCGTGCGCCCGCAGTTTCAGCAAAATTTGTTCAGCAGCACTGACATCGCCTGTGTCAAATAAGGCCAGAGCCAGCCCATATTGGTTGGCTTTAGTGTTGCCACCGGGTGTCGCGACTTTTTTCTGAAAATAAGCCAGTGCATCTTTGCCTTTTAACTGATAACGGGCCCAAACCCGTGCCTTCGCCAGCGCAAAATCACTGCTATCCGGCACAAAACGACGTTCAAACTGTTCAGCGCGGACGCGGGAGTCGCTGATCCGGGCCTGTGACAGCGGGTGAGTATACAAAAACGCCAGTTGCGTATTACTAAAGCGGGTTTTCTCACTGAGTTTGTTAAAAAACTCCGGCATCGCATAAGGTTCGTAGCCGCCTTTGGCTAGTAACTGAATACCGATGCGATCTGCTTCCTGATCATAGCTGCGGGTAAAGTAGATGGCTTGATGAGCGGCAACACCCTGGGTGGCCATCAGACCCGCCATCCCAGCCTCGGGATTGGCAATGGTGAGCAGGATTGAACCCAGCAAAGATGCCAGCGTCAGCGGTGCATTTTGTGATTTTGCTTCGACCGCCCGGGCGATATGGCGCTGTGTGACGTGGACAATTTCATGTGACATTACTGAGGCGAATTCACTTTCGCTGTCGGCAGCGGCCAAAGTCCCTGTATTGGAGACTATATTGCCGCCCAACATAGCAAAAGCGTTAATTTCTGCACTGTTGACCCAGGAAAATGAAAAGGGGAAACGTACGCCTTCTGCTTTTGCCACCAAGCCCTGTCCCAGCGTGTGCAGGTACTCGTCCAGTAACGGATCGTTGACCATCGGCAACTGCGCGCGGGTTTGTTTCAGCATCATGTCACCGATAATTTTCTCTTTTTCCGGTGACAAACTGGAGAAGGCATTAGTGCCTAAATCAGGTAAAGTGGTGGGGTTTACTGCTGCCGCCGTGAGGGGCAGCACGAACATCGAACAAAACGCAATTTTCAGGAGATACGTCATCTACTTCTTCTGCTCACCTTGTATACCGGATTTTAAACCTTGCAGCTGCAGGGCGTCAGCATCGGCCTGACCCAGACGTTTTTCCTGGGCTTCAAAAAACGCCTTGATAGTGATGCCTTCGACTTTCTGCACATTAAGATGCTGCTGCATAAACTGAATCACTTTGTGCACCGTTTTATGCGCATGCAGGATCAGTGCGAAATCGGCATCGTCGCCGTGTTCAAAATAATATCCGATAAATTTATGTAACTGGTTGACCCGCAACAATAACCGCATCGAAATCGGGTCCCACAAATTGAACTCCATTAACCGGTTGCCTTTGACATACTGGTCAATCTCCTGGTCTTTGGCATACGGGATAGCATGAAGTTCAAAGCCGCGTTCAGAAAAAACCTGATACAGCGCAATACGCGGTTTGTTGTCGCAATGGATCTCATTGTTGTCATCGATACAGCCGCCGAGTAACTGCAGATTCCAGTTACGCTTATCGATGATTTTTTTTACCGCGGTATCGAAGCCATGCGTCAGCATGCCTTCAGATTCACCCAGTGATTGCGACACCATATGGTAAAACGGCGGCAATTCACCCCAGTTGATCTGTTTTTTATACCAGTTGATGTCTTTCAGCGATGGATTTGGCGGTAATTTGTGTTTGTTGCCATGTTGCGACATGAACTATTCCTCCTGGCCGCGCCAGATACTGGATTCTTCTGCCGTGTTGTCGGCAAATTCCGGCAAAAGCAGCTGTTTTGTCATAGAGTTAAAATGTATCACAACTTCTGCGGCTGTTGGGTAGCCGGCGAGGCATTTCCTGCGCGGACAGCGTTCATTCTGGCGGGAACAGCGGCTACAAGCAATACAGTCCTGCGGGCAGGAGTATTAAATGCGTAATATCTGGTCAACCTTGTGGCAAAGTGCAACGCAATCGCCGGCTTTTCTGTTACTGCTGCATATTCTGCTATTGCTGGGGGTTGCGGCGATATTCGCCGATGCGTTGTTACCGGCGTTTTTGGCTCTGGCCGGAGCTTATGTGCTGGAACGCCCGGTTTCATGGCTGCAGCGTGTTCCCATGCACCGCAGTGTTGCGGTGGCACTGACCATGCTGGCAGTGATTGCATTGTTGTGGTGGTTTCTCGCCACGCTGCTGCCATTAGCGTGGCAGCAAGGGCAGGCCTTTTTACAGGCCTTGCCTGAGCTGGTGGCGACAGGTCGCTTGTACCTGGAGCAGTTTTGG
The DNA here is from genome assembly GCA_965650755.1 of uncultured Chromatiaceae bacterium. Taxonomy (GTDB): domain Bacteria; phylum Pseudomonadota; class Gammaproteobacteria; order Enterobacterales; family Alteromonadaceae; genus Pararheinheimera. Next base: position 4,872 of record CBFGPY010000216.1, read on the forward strand.
TCGACACAACCGGGCTGGCTCAGCGAACGTCAGTTGTCACTGTTAGCGCAGCGGCTGGAAGGGCACAGTCTGAATTTTCTCAATACCGTTCTGGCTTCGTCACTGACCGGAGTTGCCGGTGTGTTTTATCTGCTGGTCTATCTGGTGTTGTTACCGATGATGATGTTTTTTCTGCTCAAAGACAAAACCACGTTATTGGCTGGACTGAGACAACAATTCCCGGCCAGCAGTGCAATTTTAACACCGCTCTGGCAGCAACTGGACCATCAGCTTTTGGGTTACATTCAGGGGAAATTGCTGGAATTGGTGTTGCTGGCCCTCAGTTGTTACCTGCTATTTATCTTGTTTGCACTGCCATATGCACTGCTGCTGGCGCTGCTGGTTGGATTGTCGGTATTTATTCCGTATCTGGGGATTGCGGTGGTCACTGTCCCCGTGGTGTTAGTGACTATGAGCCAGTGGGGCCTTAGCAGTACCAGTAGCTGGATTTTATTCTGTTATTTGTTATTGCAGTTACTGGATGCTTACGTCCTGGTGCCCTGGCTGTTTGGTCGGGTGGTGGACATTAACCCATTTTATATCATGCTGGCGGTACTGGTGTTTGGTGGCTTATTTGGCTTTTGGGGCGTGGTGTTGGCTATTCCGCTGGCGGCGTTGT
>CBFGPY010000217.1:0-5519 GCA_965650755.1 uncultured Chromatiaceae bacterium
CACTTTATTGGCTATTGATATCGGCGTGATCAGAGAGCTTGCGATCACAGCAAGTTTAGGTGTCGGTGTCATAATCCTGACCAACCTGATTTTGTTGCCAGTCCTGATGTCTTACATCAAATTCAGTGACAAGTATGTGGCGGCGGTTTCAGCACCAACCCCTAAAGCTGATAAATTTTGGTATGTGCTGTCTGCCTGTACTGAGAAGAAAGTTGCAGCACCAATTTTGTTAGTCACTGCGGTACTGTTTGTTTTTGGTTATCAACAAAGTAAAGAGCTGAAAATTGGTGATTTACACCCTGGCGCAGCTGCGTTGCATTCAGACTCCCGCTATAACCAGGATACTTTCCTTATCACGGACCGTTATGCCATTTCGGTTGATTACATTAACGTGATGGTGGAAACAGACGCTAACGGCTGTACCTTCCATCCAATCATGGAAAAAATCGACCAGTTCCAGTGGCAGATGGAAAACGTACCTGGCGTACAAAGCGCAGTATCTCTGGCTTCTGTCTCTAAAACCATCAATGCCGCCTTTAACGAAGGTAACGTGAAGTGGCGTGTACTGCCACGTACCACCGAATCACTGGTGCAGTCGTCAAGCCGCGTCGAAACAAGCACGGGTTTGTTGAATCCGGATTGTTCGGTCATGCCGGTTATTCTGTTCCTGCAGGATCATAAAGCCGAGACTATCGAAAAAGTCGTGGCTGAAGCCAAACGAATTGGTAAAGAGCTGGGTACAGATCAGACTAAGTTTATGCTGGCGTCCGGCCCGGTCGGTGTGATGGCGGCTACCAATGAAGCGGTTGCTGCTGCACAAGACCCGATGACCTGGTACGTCTATGCTGCGGTCATTGCCTTATGTTTATTAAGCTTCCGCTCAGTGCGGGCAACCACAGCGGTGATTATTCCGCTGTATGTGGTTACCATGTTGGCGACCGCACTGATGACTTATCTGGAGATTGGTCTGACGGTGTCGACTTTACCGGTGATTGCATTGGGTGTGGGCATCGGGGTCGATTACGGCATTTATATCCTGACGAATATGACGCAGCCGCTGCGCGATGGTGTTCCATTACGGACCGCATATTTTAACGCGCTGAAATCAACCGGCAGTGCCGTACTCTTTACGGCTGTCACATTAGCGATTGGGGTCAGCACCTGGGTGTTCTCGGCGCTGAAATTCCAGGTCGATATGGGCATTCTGCTGACCTTTATGTTTGTCGTGAACATGCTGGGTGCTATTTTTGTGCTGCCGGCATTGGCGGCCTTTTTCTGGCCACAGCGTAAATAAATCGGTCGAATACGGCAAAATTGCATAAAGATGCAAAACGCATCTTTATGCATAAATCCTAATAAAAATGGCCGAAAGGCCATTTTGTTATTTAATCCCGCTGAATATCTTGTCAAATCTGACTTTTAGCTCTGGTACAACCAGTTATAAAGCCAGAAATAAAGCTCGAAAAGCACTACAATTCTCAATAAACTTCGCACCTGACACGCTCTGTATACTATGCACAAATGTCATGCTCCCCCCCGGGCATAGACAACAAAAGGATACAAAAATGGCACTGATAGACGGTCAACCATCTGTACTACTACAAAACGTAAGCAAATTAATTCGTCAGAAAGTCAAAGATCAGGTCGACCTGGTTGAAAAATTCGCCTTCACCTTATACGGCAACGTTGCACATGACGATCTGGTCGGTCGGATTGACAGCGACTTATATGGCGCTGCATTAAGCCTGTGGCAGTCATTCAATGGCCACCACAGCGACGACGCGATGATCCGGGTATTTAACCCTGAAATTGCCAAACACGGCTGGGAATCCAAGCACACTATTGTTGAGCTGGTAATTAAAGACATGCCGTTTCTGGTAGATTCACTGCGTATCGCACTGAATCGCCATAACATCACCGCACACCTGTTATTACATCATCCGCTGCAGACCTTCCGCGATGATAAAGGCAATATCACTGAGTTCCACAAATTAGGTACTAAGGCCAACCCGTCAACCAAACAAACGGTTTTTCATGTTGAAATCGACCGGATGACTGATAAAACGGCGATGGACCAACTGACAGCCGAACTGGCGTCAGTGATGCAGGATGTGTCGCTGGCCGTGACTGACTGGCAGCCGACTCGCGCCAAGCTGGAACAGGTCATTGCTGATTTGCCTAAAAATGCCGGTTTAGCTTCTGCTGAGCAGCTACAACAAGCGACTGATTTCCTCAATTGGCTGGTGAAAGACAATTTCACTTTATTGGGTTATCGCCAGTACGCCATAGTGCCAATCTCCGGCGACTATAAAATAGAAGGCATTGCTGACAGTGCGCTCGGTTTAATGCGCCGCAGCACGTCGCGCGATTTAATGTTAAGCGACCTGCCGGATGTGGCGCGTAAACAGGCGCTGAGTTCGGATTTATTGATCCTGACCAAAACTAACAACAAATCGCGCGTGCACAGACCGGCTTATATCGATTACATCGGGATTAAACGTTTTGATGCCAAAGGCCAGGTGATTGGCGAGGACCGTTTCATCGGTTTGTATTCCAGCTCGCTGTATAACAACAGTGCGGCCGATATACCGCTGTTGAAAAATAAACTGGCCAAAGTGATGGAACAGTCTGGCTTTGCGGTCGGCACCCATGCTTATAAAGCCTTGCTGAATATTCTGGAAACTTACCCACGTGATGAATTGATCCAGGCTGATCACGACGAACTGCTGGAAGTTGCCACTGGCGTACTGCAGATGCAGGAGCGCGACATGACGCGGCTGTTCCTGCGTAAAGATGCCTTTGGCCGCTTTGTTTCTGCCATGGTCTATGTGCCACGTGAGCGCTATAACACGCAGCTGCGGATAGACACGCAAAAGATCCTGCAGGGTTTCCTTGGCAGCGACGAGCCGGTGGAATTTACCACCTATTTCTCTGAATCCGTGTTGGCACGCACCCACTATTTTGTGCGCATCAACGACAGCACAGTCGAGTTCAATGTGAAAGAAATCGAACAAAATCTGATTGAAGCCGCCCGCACCTGGGAAGATAAACTGGCAACCGCACTGGTTGGCAGCTTTGGTGAAGTCCGTGGCCGCGAACTCAGCAATAAATATGTCAATGCATTCCCTCGCGCCTATAAAGACGAAATGCTGCCAAACGATGCTTTAGTGGATATCGCCAAGCTCGAGGCGTTAAGTGCTGACCATCCGCTGGAAATGTTGTTTTACCGGCCGCAGGAAGAATCCGCCGACAGCAAAGCAGTACGGCTGAACCTGTTCCACAAAGACAGCCCAATCCATTTATCTGATGTGTTACCAATGCTGGAAAACTTCGGTTTACGTGTGATTGGTGAGACACCTTATGCTGTGCGTTGCCCGGATGGTTCGGTCAGCTGGGTGCTGAATTTCAGCATGGAAGTGAACGGCAAAATGCCGGAAGACTTCGAAAAAGCCCAGCAGCTGTTCCAGGAAGGTTTTGATAAAGTCTGGAAAGGCGATCTGGAAGATGACGGCTTCAACCGTCTGATCCTCGGTGCCGGCCTGACTGGTCGCGAAGCGTCGTTATTACGTGCTTTTGCCAAATACAAACGCCAGATCGGCGGGACTTTCAGTCAGGCATATGTCGAATCGACTTTTGGCCGTTATCCGCAACTGGCCAATCTGCTGGTGAAACTGTTTAACAGCAAATTTGACCCGGCCGCAACATGCAGCAGCGATACAACTGCCGCTATTGAAGCTGAAATTCTGGCACAGCTGGAACAAGTGGCTAACCTCGATGATGACCGCATCATCCGGCGCTTCCTCGCTATTATTCAAGCGATGGTGCGGACCAACTACTTCCAGAATGCTGCCGATGGTTCACAAAAACCTTATATCTCGTTCAAAGTGCGTCCGTCGCTGATCCCGGATATGCCGCTGCCGCTGCCATTCTTTGAGATCTTTGTTTATTCACCAAAAGTGGAAGGTGTGCACTTACGCTTCGGTAAAGTCGCACGTGGTGGTCTGCGCTGGTCAGATCGTCGTGAAGACTTCCGCACCGAAGTGTTGGGCCTCGTGAAAGCCCAACAGGTGAAAAACACTGTGATTGTGCCAGTCGGCGCTAAAGGTGGTTTTGTCTGTAAGAAACTGCCAACTACAGGTGGCCGCGAAGCCTGGCTCAATGAAGGTAAAGCCTGCTACCGCACCTTTATCCGTGGTTTACTGGATATCACTGACAACATCATTGCCGGCGCTATTGTGCCGCCAAAATCCGTAGTGCGTCTGGACGAAGACGACCCGTACCTGGTGGTTGCCGCAGATAAAGGCACTGCAACTTTCTCTGATATCGCCAACAGCATTTCGCTGGAATACAACCACTGGCTAGGCGACGCTTTTGCATCTGGTGGTTCTAACGGTTACGACCACAAAGGCATGGGTATTACAGCCCGTGGTGGTTGGGAATCGGTCAAACGCCATTTCCGCGAAGTGGGAATCGATTGTCAGACTACTGATTTCACCTGTGTGGGGATCGGTGATATGGCCGGTGACGTGTTTGGTAACGGTATGCTGTTATCTGAACATATTCGCCTGCAGGTGGCGTTTAACCACATGCACATTTTTGTCGACCCAAATCCGAACGCAGCGGCGTCTTTTGTTGAGCGTCAGCGCATGTTTAATCTGCCTACTTCAACCTGGGATGATTACAACAAAGAGCTGATTTCGGAAGGCGGCGGTATTTTCCTGCGCAGCGCCAAGTCAATCAAACTGACACCGCAAATGCAGCAAATGCTGGGTGTTACAGTCGCCAGCCTGACACCAAACGAATTTATCCGCGCTGCGCTGATGATGGAAGTGGATCTGATTTGGAACGGTGGTATCGGTACTTATGTTAAAGCGACTGATGAAACTCATGCCGAAGTCGGTGACCGGGCATCAGAACCATTACGGGTTAACGGCAAAGAAGTTAAAGCCAAAATCATCGGTGAGGGCGGTAACTTAGGTACTACCCAGCGTGGTCGTATCGAATACGCCATGAACGGTGGCCGCATCAATACCGACTTTATCGATAACGTTGGCGGTGTGGACTGTTCCGATAACGAAGTGAACATCAAGATCCTGCTGAATGCGCTGGTTGCCAGCGGCGACATGACGCTGAAACAACGTAACGATTTGCTGTACAGCATGACCAATGATGTTGCAGACATCGTGATCAGCGATTGTTATCGCCAAACCCAGTCGATTTCTGTGTCGATGCTGTTAGGTGCAGAGCAGTTAAAAGAGTACACCCGTTTTATCCATGCACTGGAAAAAGACGGCAAGCTGAACCGTGAACTGGAATTCCTGCCAACGGACGAAGCACTGGCCGAGCGGATGGTGAAAGGTCAGGGCCTGACCCGGCCGGAAATGTCGATTTTAACTGCATACGGCAAAATGGTGCTGAAAGAACAGCTGGTGACGCCAGAAGTGTCAGAAGCGCCATATTTCAAACAGTTACTGCTGGGGGCTTTCCCACCAGTTCTGGTCGAAAAATTTGCCGCTGAG
>CBFGPY010000218.1:0-5499 GCA_965650755.1 uncultured Chromatiaceae bacterium
TAGACTGGTCTGCCAGTCGTCTGGTGCAAACAGGGCAGAATAGCTGTTAAAACAGGAGTATATATGGCTGAATTATCTGGGGAATTAAGTTTTGGCCCGGTGTTAAAACATGAGATTGCTCTGGTCGCAACGCTTGAGGAGTCGGCTTTTCCTCCACCGGTGTATCCGGTATTTTTTTTCCGGCAAGCCTACGATTTGTGGCCACAGCTATTCTGGGTGGCGCGTCGTGGCGACGAAATTCTGGCTTATCTGATTTGTGGCCCTGAATTTTCTGACCGACACAAGCTCAGTCTGATGTCATTTGCGGTGGACCCGAAAACGCAAGGCCAGGGCATAGGTAAAGCTTTATTGCAGGCTTTTATGCAGCAAATCGCTGAGATTGCGCCTGAGGTTAGAGAGGTTTGGCTGACTGCAGACCCGGATAACACTGCAGCGCTGCGTCTGTATCAGCAGCATGGCTTTGTGCAAACATCTGAAGAACCTGATTATTACGGCAGCGGTTATCGCCGGCTGGTTCTGACTGCGCAAACCGGTGGAAAAAATCGCTGAAAATCACACAGCTTTTTGCCGAAAATTCAGCGCTAAGCCGCGTCAATACTGGGGGTTCATCAAAAGCTCGACGCCTCGGAAAACCCCCGCTATAATGCCGCGTCCTATTAAACGTTCAGTCTGGCTGCCATCGCATTTAACGCAACAGAGCCAGGCTCAGGTAAGCCGGCGTATCGCTACGCCCGATTTTGATTTTGAGGTAACAAAATGCAAGTTTCTGTTGAAACCACTCAGGGTTTAGAGCGCCGCGTCAATATTACAGTTCCGGCTGCTGCTATCAGTGCTGAAGTCGAGAAAGAATTACGCCAAATTGCTAAAAATCGTCGCGTTGACGGTTTCCGTCCAGGTAAAGCACCTGTCGCAATCATCAAAAAAATGTTCGGTCTGTCAGTGCTGCAAGATGTTGCTTCACGTCAGATGCAAAACCACTTCTACCAAGCTATCGTCAGCAACAAACTGAACCTGGCAGGCAACCCAACATTCGCTCCAGGTCAACTGGCTGAAGGCCAGGATCTGGCATTCACAGCGACTTTTGAAGTGTATCCGGAAGTTGCCCTGACTGGCCTGGAAAAAGTTGAAGTAACTAAGCCAGTGGTTGAAATCGTTGCTGAAGACATGGCAAAAATGATCGAAACCCTGCGCAAGCAACACGCAACATGGGCTGCTAAAGCTGACGCTGCTGCATCAGGCGATCGCGTCAACATGGACTTCACTGGTTCTATCGATGGCGAAGAGTTCGAAGGTGGCAAAGCTGCCGGCTTCACGCTGGAATTAGGTCAGGGCCGGATGATCCCAGGTTTTGAAGACGGCATCATCGGCAAAAAAGCCGGCGAGCAGTTCACTATTGACGTGACTTTCCCTGCCGAATACCACGCTGAAAACCTGAAAGGCAAAGCAGCTCAGTTCGCCATCACGCTGAACAGCGTTGAAACTCAGGTGCTGCCAGAAGTGAACGAAGAATTCGTCAAACTGTTTGGCCTCTCAGAAAACACTGTTGAAGCGCTGCACACTGAAGTACGCAAAAACATGGAACGTGAACTGAACCAGGCGATCAAAGGCAAAGTGAAAGAGCAAGTGATCAAAGGCTTATTGGCGAACCATGAACTGGAAGTGCCACAAGCGCTGATCGACAGCGAAGTTGAAGTACTGCGCCGTCAGGCTCTGCAACGTTTTGGTCAGAACATGAACGCGAAAAACCTGCCGGAATTACCAGCAGCGCTGTTCACTGAACAAGCCCGTGACCGCGTGAAAGTTGGTCTGTTACTGGGTGAAGTGATCAAAACAAACAACCTGCAGGTAGACGACTCACGCGTACAAGCGTTGATCGAAACTGTGGCTTCTGCTTACGAAGATCCAAAAGAAGTTGTTGCTTACTACAACAGCAACAAAGAGTTGCTGCAAGGTATGCGCAATGTCGCGCTGGAAGAGCAGGCGATTGATCTGGTACTGGCCAAAGCCAAAGTCACTGATCAGCCAGCTAAGTTCGACGAAATTATGAATCCGGCTGCTGCGAACTAAGATTGACTTTAGTCCGGACGACAGCTTTAATGGCCTGAGCAGCAGTGTTCAGGCCATTTTCATTTGTGCTGCCGCATTTCAGGGAATCAGTTATGGTGTCAACACCTCATATGAATGAATTAGTCAACGCGTTAGTCCCCATCGTCATCGAGCAAACCGCCAAAGGTGAGCGTTCATTTGACATTTACTCCCGTTTGCTCAAAGAGCGGGTTATTTTTCTGACCGGCCAGGTTGAAGACCATATGGCCAACCTGATCGTGGCGCAGTTACTGTTCCTTGAATCAGAAAACCCGGAAAAAGATATCTACATTTATATCAATTCACCTGGCGGTTCTGTTACTGCAGGCCTCGCCATTTATGACACTATGCGGTATATCAAATGTGATATCGCTACAGTCTGTGTCGGCCAGGCAGCCAGTATGGGCGCGTTCCTGTTGTCGGGTGGTACCAAAGGCAAACGATATGTGCTGCCAAATGCCCGGGTGATGATCCACCAGCCATTAGGTGGCTTCCAGGGCCAGGCCACTGATTTTGAAATCCATGCCCGCGAAATTCTGACGATCAAAGAAAAACTGAATCGTCTGATGGCCGAGCATTGTGGCAAAACGCTGGAGGAGGTCGTCCGCGACACTGAACGTGACAACTTCTTAAGCGCGCAACAAGCGGTGGATTATGGTTTGGTAGACCAGATCCTGACCAAGCGCGAAGCCAAATAAGCCTGCCTGGCGGCAGTGAATTTAAAAAGTGGTGTCAGCGACGCCACTTTAGCAAGAATGAGGTAGTTCCATGTCTGATCGCACTGACGGCGAGAAGAGCAGCAAGTTGCTGTATTGCTCTTTCTGTGGCAAATCACAGCACGAAGTGCGTAAGTTGATCGCAGGCCCACAGGTCTATATCTGTGACGAATGCGTTGACCTATGCAATGACATTATCCGCGAAGAAATCAAAGACATTTCGCCAAAACGCGATGGCAATAAACTGCCAACACCAAAAGAGATCCGCACTCACCTCGATGATTATGTCATAGGGCAAGAGCATGCGAAAAAAGTGCTGGCGGTTGCGGTGTACAATCATTACAAGCGCCTGCGCACTGTTGGCCAGAAACAGGACGTTGAACTCGGTAAGTCAAACATTCTGCTGATTGGCCCAACCGGCAGTGGCAAAACCTTGCTGGCTGAAACGCTGGCCCGTTTACTGGATGTGCCATTTACGATGGCAGATGCAACCACATTAACTGAAGCCGGTTATGTCGGTGAAGACGTGGAAAACATCATCCAGAAACTGCTGCAAAAGTGCGATTACGATGTGGAAAAAGCCCAGCGCGGCATTGTTTACATCGATGAGATCGACAAGATTTCGCGGAAGTCTGAGAATCCTTCTATCACCCGTGACGTTTCGGGCGAAGGCGTGCAGCAAGCCCTGTTGAAGCTGATTGAGGGCACAGTCGCATCGGTACCTCCGCAAGGTGGCCGTAAGCATCCACAACAGGAATTCCTGCAGGTCGATACCTCGAAGATCCTGTTTATCTGTGGCGGCGCTTTTGCTGGTCTTGATAAAATTATTGAGCAGCGCAGTGCCAAAGGTTCCAGCATCGGTTTTGGCGCTCAGGTGAAGAGCAAAGAATCCAGCCGCAGCCTGACCGAAAGTTTCCGCGACGTCGAGCCGGAAGATTTAGTGAAGTTCGGTTTAATCCCGGAATTCATTGGTCGTCTGCCGGTCGTTGCAACGCTGACTGAACTGGATTTGGCCGCGTTAATGCAAATTCTGAGTCAGCCGAAAAACGCGCTGATTAAGCAATTTGGCGCGCTGTTCCAGATGGAAGGCGTTGAGCTGGAATTCCGTGAAGACGCGCTCAAAGCCATTGCCCAAAAAGCGATGGAGCGTAAAACCGGTGCCCGCGGCTTGCGTTCTATCGTCGAAGGCGTACTGCTCGACACCATGTACGAGCTGCCATCGATGCAGGATGTGGCCAAAGTGGTGGTTGACGAAACCGTGATCCGCGGAGAATCACAGCCGATTCTGATGTATCAGAATCCAGAAAAAGTGGCCGCTGAGTCGCATTGATGCTGTGCATTGCCGCTTGCTGAGAAAAACGCAGCGGCAGCTAGAAAAAGAAGGAGCTTCGGCTCCTTTTTTGTTTTTTGACATCTTGGGAATCGATTGTCCGTTTAATCCACCATATTCAATACCTTGCTGTTGCTTTAGCCAATGAACTCCGGCTTTTGGCATTTTTTTTACCACAGCGTTGAACTGAAGCTTTTGAACCCCATATACTCGTTAATCACGCCTGCAGTAACTAATTCGAGAGTAATTTAATGACAGAAGCAACAGTCGAACGTTTGCATATGCCTGTGTTGGCATTACGCGACGTGGTCGTCTATCCGCATATGGTGATCCCATTATTCGTCGGGCGGGCAAAGTCCATCAAATGCCTGGATGCAGCGATGGATAAAGACAAACAAATTTTTCTGGTGGCGCAGAAAGACGCCACGCTGGACGACCCGGCTGAAGCTGATCTTTACCAGGTCGGTACAGTGGCGACTATTTTACAGCTGCTGAAGTTACCGGATGGTACGGTGAAAGTGCTGGTGGAAGGCGGCCGTCGTGCCAAATTGGCTGGTTTTACCGAAACCGACAAAACCTTTATGGCTTATGTTGATGTCATCGCATCACCAGAACTCGATAGCCGGGAGCAGGAAGTGTTTCTGCGCTCAGCCGTCAATCAGTTTGAAGGCTATATCAAGCTGAATAAAAAAATCCCGCCAGAAGTGTTAACCGCACTGTCAGGTATCGACGACGCCGCACGGCTGGCTGATACGATGGCTGCCCATATGCCATTGAAAGTCGAAGATAAGCAAAAAGTGCTGGAAATCATCGACGTCACGGAACGGCTTGAATACCTGATGGCGATGATGGAGTCGGAAATCGACATTCTGCAGGTGGAACGGCGCATTCGCAGCCGCGTCAAAAAGCAGATGGAGAAAAGCCAGCGCGAGTATTATCTGAACGAACAGATGAAAGCTATCCAGCGTGAGCTGGGCGAGCTCGACGATGCACCGGACGAATTTGAAGCCATCAATCGCAAAATTGAAGCGGCGCAAATGCCAACGGAAGCCAAAGACAAAGCCAGTGCCGAACTGTCGAAGCTGAAGATGATGTCGCCAATGTCGGCGGAAGCCACAGTGGTACGTTCTTACATCGACTGGCTGACGCAGGTGCCGTGGAAAGCCCGTTCCAAAGTGAAAAAGAATCTGGCACTGGCTGAAGAAATCCTCAATGCCGACCATTATGGTCTGGATAAAGTCAAAGAACGCATTCTCGAATATCTGGCAGTACAGCAGCGCGTCAACAAATTAAAAGGCCCGATTTTGTGCCTGGTGGGCCCTCCGGGGGTTGGTAAAACTTCGCTGGGTCAATCTGTAGCGAAAGCCA
>CBFGPY010000219.1:0-5496 GCA_965650755.1 uncultured Chromatiaceae bacterium
TATCGTCGAATTTGACCGTCAGACCCGGACATAACACCGCTTTGGCTTTGAGTACATGCAACAGCCGGCTGACTGAAAACTTAGCTGTATCAAAATATTTGGCGTCGGGCCAGAAGCGCACCCGGGTGCCGGTGTTGCGTTTGCCAACAGTACCGCTGATCGCCAGTTCACTGACTTTGTGACCGTGCTCAAACGCCATGTCGTACACATTGCCATCGCGACGCACCGACACTTCAACGCGCGTCGATAAGGCGTTCACAACCGAAATACCGACGCCGTGCAAGCCGCCAGAGAACTGGTAGTTTTTGTTGGAAAATTTACCACCGGCATGCAGCCGGCAAAGAATCAGTTCTACGCCGCTGACGCCTTCTTCGGGGTGAATATCGACCGGCATCCCGCGGCCGTTATCAACGACTTCAATCGACTGGTCGGCATGTAAAATCACCTGAACCGTATCAGCATGACCGGCTAAAGCCTCGTCGACGCTGTTGTCGATGACTTCCTGCGCCAGGTGATTCGGCCGCGTGGTATCGGTATACATCCCCGGGCGGCGCTGCACTGGCTCAAGGCCGGTCAGCACCTCAATGGAATCGGCATTATATTGTTGTTCTGTCATGCATAGGTTCCGGAGTCTGAAATGCGATTAAAGCGTGGGTCGCGCGGGACTGAGCCCGCAGCTGTATCAATCCACAGTGTTTTACGCTAATTGGCCGAAATTGACAATATCCGCCAGCCGGCTTTGCAGGTTCTGATAGCTGTGATCGCCGCCTTCTTGTACATCTAACTGACATTGTTGATAAAAATCCAGCGCCTGACGGTAATCCAGCACCTCATCGCCGGTTTGCAACAGCACCAGATAATGGGCCGGCTGTTGCAGTTGCCGGACCTGCAGTTCCTGCAGTTGCGGCAGATGTTCAGCCCGCACGTCATAGTGCTGCATCCGCACCGGATGATAATAACGACCCAGATGTTGCTGCAGTAGCAGATGCGGCCGTACCGCCGGATTAATTAACACGGCGCGACACTGATATTGTTCAGCCAGCGCCGTGGCTAAAAAACCGCCGAGCGAACTGCCAATAATCAAATCCGGCTTATTGTGCAGACACAATAATTGTAATTCCTGCCAGGCTTCAGCCGGCGTGTAGGGTAAATCCGGCACTGATAACTGATGTTGTGGCAACTGTTGCTGAAAATAATCACGCACCAGCAGCGCTTTTTCCGACTGTGATGAGCTGGCAAAGCCGTGCAAATAAACAATATGTTTGGCCGTCAAAACGCTAAAAACTCCCATTGCAGTTCGCCGTCGGGGTGGAAAGTCCAGCGGCAGGCCCGCGGGCCCTGATCTTCGGTTTGCCAGTCCGGCGTCTGCAAAAACTGCACTGAACTGGCCGGGCACCCCACCTGTACAAAATTTTCCTGAATAAACTGGTAGGCATGATGACAATGGCCATGCGCCAGGCCACGTACACGCGGCTCCTGCCTGAGCAGTGCCAGCAAACCAGCTTTGTCCTGTTGGTCAAACCGGTCAATAAAGCTGCCAATCGGCAGCAGATGATGATGACAAAACCAGAATATCTGTGCGTCGCCGCTGTCATCGCGCCACTGCGCGAGCTGCGACAGTCGTTCAGCCGGAAAACTGCCGGCCGGCGTGTCGCCTTTGCTGTCTAACAGCCATAACTGCCAGCCGGGCAACTGTAACCGCCGCTCAGGCCGAAAAGGCGCGAACCGACTGAGCGTATCCAGCGCGCTACGCTCGTCATGGTTGCCGGGCAATAAAAACACCGGCGCCGGCCAGCCGGCAAGCAGCTGTTGCAGTAAACGATAAGAATCCGGGCTATGGTCTTCGGTCAGGTCACCGCTCAGGATTAACAGCGGTGCTTCTGCACGCAGCCCGTCCAACACCCTCTGTAGATGCCGGTACGGCATGATGCCCTGATACTCAGCGTCCGGCGCGGCTAACAAATGGCAATCGGTGATTTGAACGACGGTACCAGAGGACCAGAGGAATACCGTATCTGTCACAACAGCACCACAGCACTGCACAGGCCCTGCGCCCGGCATAAACTCAGCCAGTCGCGTAATAACAAATTGATCTGCCGTTTTTCGTCCGGTTGCAGCATGTCCGTGTTGGGATAGTCATAGACCGCTTTAAATTGCCGCACCTGCTGACAGGCCACGACTTCGGCGAGGCGAGCGTCGTGATACAACCGCACGTCAAATTGCGGCCGCAACCAGCTGGTCAGCCGCTCAGACAACGCCGGAGTCTGAATATGTTCAATCCGCACTGTGCTGGTAAATTTGCAAAGCTCCTGCAATCTCACTTCGTACTTATCCAGAGCGCTCACCTGAATCTGCACTGCATCACCGACTTGCCCGGCGCGCGGCAATAGATGCCGCAACTGAGCGTAATTGCGTTCGCACAGACTCAAAAAGTCCGGGACATAAGGCTGGTAACGCCGCGGTTTTGCCAAACTCATCGCTGACATTTGTCCTCTTCAGGCTGCGCCGCCGGTACCGCCCATTGCCGACGTACCGACTCCAGATGCAAAGACAGCCATTGTAACGCAATGACTGTAGCTGCATTGTCGATTTTCCCGGCATTCAGTAAAGCGACCGCTTGTTGCCGCGGCATGACATGCACTTTGATATCTTCGTGTTCTTCCGCGAGACCGAACACCCCGCCTTGTACCGGTCCGCACAGCTCGCCCAGATACAGATGGATCCGCTCTGTAGTGCCACCGGGACTACTCAGGTAACTCAGCAGCGGGATCATCCTGCCCAGTGCCAGACCGGCTTCTTCCTCCGCCTCACGGCGGCCAACCTGCTCGGGCGCTTCATCCGGGCCAAACATGCCGGCAACAGCTTCCAGTAACCATGGCGACTCAGAGCTCGGCATTGCACCTAAGCGAATTTGTTCAATCAGCACCACTTCGTCGGTCAGCGGGTTAAAAGGTAAAACCACCACTGCATGACCGCGTTCGAACATTTCCCTTGTAACAGTCTCACTCCAGCCACCGCGGAATAAACGATGGCGGAACTGATAGGATTTCATCGTGAAAAAACCCTGAAAAACGGTGTGTTCACCGCTAATTTCGACATCCGCACTGGTGAATGTCGGATAATTTATCTCCTTGATTTCAGGCATATCAGGACTCACATTCTGTTACACTTGGGGCGACAACTTTTACGCTATCGGTTCGACTTAGTGTACGCGAACACGTTAATATCCGTTCAATTTTGTTTTCCATGGAACCTGGTTATGAAAAAAACTGCTTTATGTTCATTGGTGTGCGCGGCCCTCGGCTTGTTCAGCCTGCAGGCCAGCGCGGAGAACCTGCAAAACGTCTATCAGCTGGCACTGAAAAAAGATCCGCAAGTATTAAAGTCGGCCGCACAACGCGATGCCGCCAAAGCGGGCATTGATCTGAGTAAAGCCAATTTCCTGCCTGATATCAGCTTTTCATCCTCGATCGGCAAAGGTCGCGAAGACAATGGCACTGGTATGAGTGCAACCGGCACTGGCTATACCAACAAGCTCAGTCTGAATCAAACCGTGTTTAACTGGGGCGACTGGGAGCGTTTATCCAACGCTGAAAAAACTGCATTACAAGGCCAGATTTATTACAACGCCGCGCTGCAGGGCCTGATTGTCCGCGTATCACAAGCTTATTTCAGTGTGCTCAGTGCCAACGACGACTTAACCTTTGTTGTCGCCGAAAAACGTGCTGTTGAGCGTCAACTGGAACAAACCAAACAGCGTTTTGCCGTTGGTCTGACTGCTATTACTGACGTGCACGAAGCCCAGGCACAGTTTGACAGCGTAGTAGCGCGTGAAATCGCTGCGACCAATGCGCTGGAAAATGCCCGTGAATCCTTGCAGGAAATTACCGGCGAATATCATTCGCAGTTAAGCCCGCTTAATACTGCCCAGTTCAAACCTACAGCACCAAAACCTGCCAATGTGATGGAATGGGTTGCAGTCGCTGAAGGTAGCAGCCTGGATTTACAAGCGCGCAAACTGGCCGTGGAAATTGCACAAAACAATATCGATTTAGCCGAAGCGGGTCACTATCCGACAGTTGGTCTGAATGCATCAAAAACACTGCAGGATAGCCGCAACATTCCACAGCAGGATTCTGAAAGTGTCGGTCTGACCTTGAACGTGCCAATTTATTCTGGTGGTGCGATTGTAGCGTCCACCGACCAACAACGCGCTAACTACGTGGCCACCAGTGAAGATTTAGAACTGGGTCACCGCTCTGTGGTGCGTCAGGTTCGGGTGAACTACAACAACGTCGGGGCGGCCATTGCTGGTATTAAGGCACTGGAACAGGCCGTGGTTTCTGCGGAAAGTGCTTTAAAAGCCACTGAAGCTGGCTTTGAAGTCGGTACCCGGACTATCGTCGACGTGCTGATCAGTACCCGTAACCTGTTTGATGCACGCCGTAATCTGACCAAACAACGTTACGATTACATCCTGGCTGTGTTGTCACTGAAACAGGCCGCCGGCACGCTGACTGAAGCTGATCTAGCCACCGTGAATGCTGCGCTGGGTGCATAACCAGCCAATTCGCAGGCACTGAGCAAAAGGCCACACCGGACAGACCAGTGTGGCCTTTTTGTTTGCAGGCTTTGTTTCCTGGCGCTTTTCGTTACAATACGGCGTTTTCCGTTCCGAGGGCTTTTTGTGTATCAGGCGCCACCTTTTACTTTGTCATTATTACACCCGCGTTATTGGTTGCTGTGGTTAGCGCTCGGTATTGCGTATCTGATCAGCTGGTTGCCATACAGCGCCCTGATGGCACTGGGCCGCGGCCTGGGCCGGCTCAGTTTTAAATTGCTGAAATCACGTGGCCGTATCGCCAGACGTAACCTTGAACTCTGCTTCCCTGACATGCCTGCCGCTGAGCGTGAACAGCTGGTTTGGCGTAATGCCGAAGAAACTGGCTGTGCAGCCATTGAAACACTCATCGGTTGGTGGTGGCCGACCTGGCGTATCCGCCGCATTGCCCATTTTAAAGGTTATGAGCATATTCAGGCGGCCTTAGCACAGGGTAAAGGCGTGTTGTTGTTAGCTTCTCATATGTTGCATCTGGAAGCCGCTTGCCGCGTGTTTGGTCTGACGCATCCAAGCGTTGGTTTTTACCGGCCACACAACAATGCCCTGATGGAATTTTTTATGTATCGTGGCCGCAGCCGCGGTAACAAATTTATGATTGGCAAACGCGACGTCAAAGCGCTACTCAAAGCGCTGAATGACGGCGAAGTGTGTTTTTATCTGCCGGATCAGGACTATGGCCGCAACCGGGCAATTTTTGCGCCATTTTTTGCCGTACCGGATACCGCCTGCACCAATGGCACACTGCTGTTTGCCCGCTCTGCCAACTGCGTTGTGATCCCGATTTATACCAGTAAATTATCGGGCCAGCAGGGGTATCAGATTGAAGCGCTGCCGGCGCTGACAGATTTCCCGGGGGATGATGATTATCAGGCGAT
>CBFGPY010000220.1:0-5487 GCA_965650755.1 uncultured Chromatiaceae bacterium
CGTGCGGCAGCCTGCGCTAAAGTGTCGGGTTGTTTGGCAAAACAAAAACGAATGATCCGGCTGTCCTGCTCCTGCCGTGAAAACACCGACAACGGAATGGCCGCGACCCCGATATCAGTCGTCAGCCAGTCGCAGAACTCCAGATCGCTTGCACTACTGACGGCGCTATAGTCCACCAGCTGAAAATAAGTACCCTGACACGGCAGCAGCTGCAGAGGTGAAGCACTGAGTAACTGCCGGAAACTGTTGCGTTTTTGCTGATAAAAGGCGGCAAGACCAGTCACCAGTTCGGGCGCAGTCTCAAGCAATTCAGCAATGGCATATTGTGCCGGGGTAAAGCTGGAGAAAGTTACATACTGGTGGATTTTGCGAAACTCCACGCTGAGTAATTTCGGTGCTGTGCAATAACCCAGTTTCCAGCCGGTGACATGAAAGGTTTTGCCAAAAGACGACACAATAAAACTACGCTCGGCCAGCGCCGGGTACTGGCGGGCACTTTGCGCCACCCGGCCATCAAACACCATATGTTCGTAAACTTCGTCACTGATACAAAACAGGCCATGACGCTGCACCAAATCCGCCAGCGCCAGCCAGTCCAGCTCGGTAAATACCATGCCGGTCGGATTATGCGGGCTGTTGACAATAATCAGCCGGGTACGATCACTGACCCGCCGCTCCACCGCAGCCCAGTCCACCCGGTAATCCGGCGCACAGAGCTGAATATGCACAGTTTTACCGCCGGCCAGCTCAACCGCTGGCTGATAGCTGTCGTAAGCCGGATCAAAGACAATGACTTCATCGCCACTGCGCACCAATGCCTGAATGGCGACAAACAAGGCTTCAGTGGCGCCACTGGTGATAGTAATTTCCGTCTCCGCACAAACCGGCACGCCGTAAGTACGCTTAATCAGGCTGCTGATTTGTTGGCGGAGTTCGATAACACCCGGCATCGGCGCATATTGATTGCGCCCTGCCAGCACTTGTTGCTGCAGTGCCGCAAGCAGACGGGGCTCAACCGGAAAATCCGGGAAGCCTTGAGAGAGATTCAGCGCACCATGTTGCTGCGCTAACTGCGACATCCGGGTAAAAATGGTTGTCCCAACCGCCGGTAATTTGCTTTTCAGTTCCATCAGATTGCCTTCACTGCGCTGCATTGCGAAAAGGCCATGCTAGCACTTCGGGGCGCACCCGACTATCCGACCAGCAGCTGGACCGACAGGCTAAAAACGACTTGGCCGCTTTTTTATCCGGTGCTATCATTCCAGACAGTTTCACGTATAGACGTCTAAACATAAAGATGAACATAGCAACCAGCCTCCAACTGAACCCTTATGCGATCCAGCTCTGCACTGTTGGCCGCTGGATCGCACAAAAAAACTGGCTACCAGCGACGGGCGGTAATTTGTCGATCCGCGCCACAGAACACAGTTGCTTAGTCACGGGTAACAAAGACAATGGCGAATTCAGCCCGCAGGACCTGTGTGAAATCAGCTGGCGCGACGGCGATTTACGCAGCAGCAGCGGGTCAGCAGCAGAAGCCGCGCTACATGTCGCTTTGTATCAGTTGTTTCCACACTGCAAAGTGGTGTTGCATTCACACTCGCTCAGCAGCACCGTCTTTTCCCGGTTGATCCGGGCCGACGGCTATCCGGTGAGTGGTTATGAAATGCAAAAAGGCATCGCCGGCTGCACCAATGCCGAACAAGCGCTGCAACTGGTGATACTCGACAACGCCCCGCAAGTACCACAGCTCGCAGCACAGCTGCGTCAGCGCGCCGGCGAACTGCAATCGGCAGTACTGGTACGCGGCCATGGTCTGTATGTCTGGGGCGACACCCTGGAACAGACGAAACGCCAGCTGGAAAGCTGGGAATTCCTGATCGCCTGTGAACTGGAACGACTGAAAATCGCCGGCGGCGTCTGAGACGAGTCTGGCCGTCACCGCCTTGGCGGCCGCGTTGCTGGCCTTGTTCCTCTAACGCCCTATGCCGAAACTCCCCTTGTCCCGTGCGATTTCGCACATCGCACGGCCTGAAGTGTGGAACCGCACTTTCGCAAAACATTTAAGTCACTGTATTTAATTAAATTAATGATTGGCACACCTTTTCCATAGTCCCTAGCACAGCGTTATTGTTCCGGACCATGCGATATGGATATTCAACTCGACCCACCCGCCCGCTGGCGGCGCTGGTTACCGCCCGCCCTCGGGCTCATCAGTCTGGCCACCCTCGCGACTTTGTTGCTGCGGCCAATCAGTCCGGTGCTCAGTGCAGGCAATACACCACATAGCCCGGTTCAATTCGGTGATGTGCAGGTGTTCAGCGACGCACTGGGGATGCTGCAATCTGCCGAACAGCGTTTATTAACCGCCGAAGTCAGTGCTACTGTCATCGCGATTTTGCAACAACCGGGCGCCACGCTGACACCAGACAGCCCGGTATTACAGCTAGACAACCCGCAACTGAAACTACAGGTACAAAGCGCCAGGCATCAGGTCGCCAAACAGCAAAGTACCTTGTTGGCGTTTGCTGCAACCCAACAACATCAGCTGTTAAGTCAGCAGGCTGAAGTTGTCAGGCTGGAAACGGAAGTTGCGGCCGGCGCGCTGGAGTTTCGTTTACATCAGGAATTGGCAGAAAAAGGCATCGCTGCGCGGGTCGAGCTGCGCCGGGCTGAATTCCGCCTGCAACAGCAGCAACAGCTGCTGGCGCTGGAGCAACAAAAAATTATTCAGTTACGCCAGCAGCAACAGGCCGAGCTGGCACAACAACAACTGACGTTACAGCAACATCAGGAAGAACTGCAGTTGCTGGTCCAGCAACAACAACAGCTGACGGTCACTGCCGGGATGCATGACATGTTGCAGCAGTTGGATGTTGAATTGGGCCAGAGTGTGGCCCAGGGTCAGGCGCTGGCGCGGATTGGCAGTCAACAGTTGCTCAAAGCCCAAGTTCAGCTGGACCACCGGGATGCAGACAAAGTCGCAGTCGGTACAGAAGTTCTGCTGCAAACAGTCGCCGGTGACATCCGCGGCACACTGAGCCGCATCGAGGCCATAGTGCAGGAAGGCACTGTCAATGCAGAAGTACGGCTACCAGCCAGTCTGCCTGCTCAACTCAGGCCGGCACAGCATGTCCAGGCCAAAATCCGGCTCGGCGAGCGCAAAAACGTGGCTTATATCCGCCAGTTACCAGGTTTAACACCGCATCAAAGCCACCGGGTTTTTCTGCAACCCGCCGGCACAGATCAGCATCGCGCATTTGCCCGCGAATTGACTTTTGGTGCACTCACTAACGGCTATCTCATTATCGAACAAGGCGCCAATGGCGGCGAGGTGTTGTGGGCACCGGATCCGGCACGCTGGCCACAACCCGAAATTAACACCGGCACCTGATGGTGACCCTCAGATTCTGCACCAGGAGAAAAAACAGATGACTGATTTACTGATTGAAGCACACGCTTTATGTAAAAGTTTCCGCCAGGGCGAAGTGGCAGCCCTGGCCATCCAACAGCTTGATTTGCAGATCCGCCGTGGCGAGTTTGTCGCGATCACCGGGCCTTCGGGCTGCGGGAAATCCACAGTTCTGCATTTGCTTGGCTTACTGGACAGTGCTGACAGCGGTCAGTTAAAACTGGCGGGGATTGACGTCAGCACGCTGAGTATGGACCAGCGCAGCCGCATCCGGAATCAACATATCGGCATCGTATTTCAGGCATTTCATCTAATCGACCGGCTCAGTGTTTATGACAACGTAGCGTTACCGCTGCGACACCGCGGCTGGAAAGAGCAACAAATCCGGCCGCTGGTACAACAATGTCTGGCTGACATGGATGTGGACCACCGTCAGGATTTTTTCCCGTCACAGCTCTCTGGCGGTCAGCAACAGCGCGTTGCCATTGCACGCGCATTGGTGACAAACCCGGATTTATTGTTACTGGACGAACCCACCGGCAATCTGGACAGTAAAAACGGCGACAGCGTGCTGCAACTGCTGCAACGGCTGCATCAGCAAGGTCGCAGTATTGTACTGGTGACCCATGACGCCCGTTATGCCCGCTGCGCCAGCCGGCAAATCCAGTTACTGGATGGCCGCTTGCTTAGCGACCAGCAACGCCAGGAGGTGGCATGATGTTGTATTGGCATGCCTTGAAAGCGGGTTTGTTTCGCTTGTTAATGCAACCGCGCAGCAGCGTTCCTGTCGTGCTGAGTCTCGCACTGACCCTGGCAGCACTGCTGACGGTTGCAGTGCTGTACCGTCAGCTACATCTGGCACCCTTGCCCCATATCACCAATCCTGAACAGCTCAGTGTGCACCAGGTCAATTTACAAATGGGCAAAGGCGACAGCTGGCAGTGGCCGGCATTGATCAACGATGTCACCTTTGGCCAGGCGCTGCGACAGCTCAAAGCCTATGGTCAGTGGGGGTATTTGCAACGCAAAGGTCAGCTCGACTGGCAAAAAACCGACCGGCAGCGCCTCAGTCAGACTGACAGCTGGCTGGCTGCCGCCGGCACTGCCGAGGTGCTGGGATTACCGCTGTTGCTGGGCAAATCCACCGAGCAGGCCAATCCGGATGAACTTTGGATCAGCGACGCTTTATGGCAACAACAATTTCAGCGCACCCCTTCAGTCATTGGCCAGGCGCTGACGTTGAATCAACGCCAATACCGCATTGCCGGCGTGCTGGCCACAACAACAGCCTTACCGATGATAGGACCAATTCGCAGCCAGCAGATCTGGCAGTTTTTTCAGCCCAATGAAATGCTGCAGCAGGAATTCTCGCTGATGTCCGGTACTTTGCTGATTTTACGCAGCCCGAATGGACAACAGCCCAGTGCACAAGTGCTGCGGGACTTGCAACTGTCGCAGCAACCGTCGACTGGCAAAAAGCTCAGTCATTTCGCCGACCAGTTTGGCATCGGTGTATACCAGCGCGATTATCGCCAGCATCTGCTGGGCAACAGCGCCACCCTGCTGTTTGTTACCGGCGCCGCTGCCGGTCTGATGGTGTTGCTGGCGGTGCTGAATCTGACGCAGCTGTTGCTGGCGCAATATGCCGCTCGCCAGCACGAATTTGCTGTGGAACAACTGTGCGGCGGCTCAGTGCCAAGACAGCGGCTGCTGCTGGCACTGGAAAATCTGAGCTGGTTGCTGCCGGCGTTAGGATTAGGTTTGCTGTTATGCCATTGGTTATTACAGTGGGTGCCGTTATTAGCCGGTACCGCCTTGCCGATGACTGAAGATCTGCAGCTGGCTGGCGTGGATGTCGTTGTTGCACTGGGACTGTTGCTGGTCCTGTTGCTATGGTTCAGCCTGATCTGGCGGCCCGGGATTTCACCGCTACAACAACTGAGCGGCAGCGGTAAAGGTACACCACGCCAACTCGGGCGCTGGACAGGGGCACTGTTGTTAACCGCGCAACTGGCGCTGGCGGTGATACTGGTCGGCTGCAGTGGATGGCTGGCCTGGCATCAGACCGGGGAACT
>CBFGPY010000221.1:0-5473 GCA_965650755.1 uncultured Chromatiaceae bacterium
TCACATGGAATTCTGATGAAGACGTCTGGATTTCTAACCTAAAGCCAGCCACCAAAGCCAGCAGATCCCGCTAAAAACCAGGACAAATCCCAATTGACGCAGATTTTGTGCTGGCTCCGCCGACAGTTTCCGCAGATAGGACTGCCAGCGATTTGGAAACAACAGCGGGCCTGCGCCTTCAATGATGAGCAGCAATGCCAATGCCGGCCAAAGCCAATCCGGCATCATACATCCACCTGAGACAGGCAGCTCAAATCAATATCAGCAACGTCATGATACATAGCAAAACCAAACCGCAGACGATCGCCCCGATAATCTGTTTCGATATGGTGGCGTTTCAGATAGGCCGAGAGCGCTGCGACATTATCAGGATCCGGGCCGCGGAATGTCAGGAAATGCCCATGACAGCTCAGATCTGCCACCAACAAATTGTCACGGTTGAGCCAACGATGCTGTAACTGGTCGAGCTTCGCCAAAAAGACTTGCTGTAGCTGCTGGACATGCTGATGAATGGCACCGACAGTGACCCCATCGGTTGCGAATAGGTCCAGCACGGCCTGCAAGCGATACAAAGCGGTCAGGTCCATCGTGGCGCCGGCAAATTGATAACCATCTTGTGCATAACCAACCTGCTGACTCTTCACCGCTGCCAGCGCGCCAAATTCAGCAAACCAGCCGGTGTACAGCGGCCGGAACTGATTTTGTGCCGGGACCAACATAAAACAACAGCCTTCGCCACCCTGGGCATATTTGTAAGAGCCTGCCAGATAAAAGATCCGCCCTTCCAAACCCGATAAATCAGTGGGTAAGGCCATAAATCCATGATAACCATCAACAGCAATAGTTGCCCTGCAACACAGCTCTAAACGGCTGACTAAGTTGTCGAGCTCAGCAACAACAAACCCGGAGTTGAAAAACACCTGACTAAAAAACACCAGATCAGGCTGTAATTTAGCGGCGGCGTCGCAGAATCTTTGCTGAAATGTCGCGAATGGCTCAGTGGCTACTTTGACAACCTGTACCGTACCCACTTCAGCCAATCTGTTGATTTGGCGCGAGAATGAATGAAACTCACTGTCAGTGGTCAGCACTTTGAATCCAGCAGACCAGTCAAAACAGCTTAACAGCCGAAACAACAGCTCGTGGGTATTGGGTGCGAACACCAGTTGCTCCGCCTGCCGGACGTGTAAAATATCCGCAATCAGACGTTGCACCCGTGGGACTTTCTGACCAAACATCATGTCCCATTTATCGTCCACCAATGCCGCGGTATCGTCCCAGTATTGCAGCATCGCGCCGCGGGTTACATCCGGCCAATAGTGATGGGAATGGCAGGCATAATGCTGCGTCTGTGGGTGGGCCTGAATAAAGCGTTGATAGTATTTTTTATAACTCATTCATCACTCCAACGGTTGTTTGCTGCTCCGATCTGCATCGATGGAACAAACTTTATTTCCGCACAAGTTTTTTGTTAAAAAAAAGGCCCGCAAGCGGGCCTTTTCCGGCAATCCTGTCAGTTGCCTGACATTGACTGCATATGTTTGAAGAACTCGTTGTCCGGCTGAACGATCATTACATCCGATTTGTTCTGGAAGCTGTTGCGGTAGGCTTCCATGCTTCTGACAAAGCTGAAGAAATCAGCGTTTTTGCTATAAGCGTCGGCATAAGTTTTTGCCGCTTCCGCATCGCCTTCACCTTTAGTGGTGCGGGCATTACGCTCGGCATCCGCCAGCATGATGGTGACCTTGGCATCAACATCTGAGCGCAGCACTTCGGCCTTTTCCATACCACGGGCGCGGTGTTCTTTTGCTACCGCAGTCCGTTCAGCACGCATCCGCTGGAAAATGTTATTGCTGATTTCATCCGGCAGGTTAATTTTTTTCACCCGCACATCAACAATCTCAATCCCCAGCTCGTCAGAACCTTTTGAAGCTTGCGCCATGGCTTTCACCATCAGCTCAGAACGTTCACCTGACACAATTTGCTGGATAGTTCTGGTACCAAACTCCGTACGCAGACCGTTGTTAATATATTGTTTTAACAGGTTTTCCGCTCGCTCAGTCCGGCCGCCAGTCGCCAGATAGTATTTACCGAAGTCTTTGATTTTCCACTTCACGTAGCTATCGACCAGCAAGTCTTTTTTCTCAGAAGTGACAAAGCGGTCAGCCGGGTCGTCCAGAGTCTGGACTTTGGCATCGAGCTTACGAACTGTCTCTACCAGTGGCAATTTGAAGTGCAGACCAGGCTCGAACACCCGAATTGCGCCTTCGCTGGTCCGCTGAATTTTGCTGAACTGGAACACGATACCGCGCTCGCCTTCCTGCACGACAAACACAGAAGAAGTTGCGACAAAAACACCAACAGCAATAAGACCTAACAGGAAATTTTTCATGGCTTAACCTCTCCCTGTCCGGCCGCTGTCTGATCTGGGCGTCGCTGAACGTGGATCTACAGGCCGGCTTTCCGGCAACTGTAATCTTGGCTCAGCAGACTGCGGCTGCGTCACCGCACCTGAATTTGACTGATTAATCATTTTATCCAACGGGATATACATCATGTTGTTGCCGTTTTTCACGTCCACCAGCACTTTTGAAGTGTTGGCATAAACTTGTTCCATCGTTTCGATATACAAGCGTTTACGCGTCACTTCCGGAGCCGCCAGATATTCAGGCAGTAACTTCTGGAAGCGGGCGACTTCACCCTGTGCCTTCAACAATGTCTGTTGTTTATAGGCTTTGGCTTCCTGCTCCATCCGGTAAACCTGACCACTGGCTCTTGGCTCGATTTCGCGGGCATAAGCTTCGGCTTCACGGATAAAACGCTGTTCGTCTTCCTGCGCCGCAATCGCATCATCAAAAGCCGCTTTGACTTCTTCCGGCGGACGGGCGTCGCGGAAGTTAACGTCGACGACCTGCAGGCCCAAATTGTAAGGCTTAATGATATTTTCCAGCTCAACGCGGGTATTCTGACGGATCAGTTCACGACCTTTGGTCAGCACGTCATCCATTAATGAATGGCCAACAACATAGCGCAGAGCAGCATCTGTTGCCTGCATCAGGCTGCTGTCCGGATCGACAACGGCGAATTTGTATGCGCGCGGATCTTCAATGCGGTATTGCACTTCAAAGGTTACCCGTACCAGGTTTTGGTCTTGCGTCAGCATAAAACCATCGGTTTTCAGTGTTTCAACGCTGGAAACATCTACCGGTAACACCTGATCGATAAAGGTTGGCTTCCAGTTGATACCCGGATTGACTTCACCGTGATACTGGCCCAGTCGCAGCACCACACCACGCTCTGATTCTTTAATGGTATAAATACCGCTGGCGAGCCAGCCCAATAAAGCCGGGATCAGAATCAGCGTAATCAGTGCTGAGCTGGCACCATTGCCATTGCTGCTGGTACCACCGGAACCACCACCAAAAATGCCGCCGAGTTTTTTACTCAGATTGCGGAACACTTCATCCATATCAGGTGGGCCCTGATTACGACCACCCTGATTCCAGGGATCGTTATTCTTGCCGTTGTTACCCGGCTCGTTCCAAGCCATACGTTACTCCGTGTTGCTTCAGAAGGTTAAAAGTTACTATATCAAAATCTTATCCGGTCAGGACACAGCTTTGTAACAATGTCTGACTCTGCTTGTTCAGCCGCTCCCACAGGGCGACCGAAAGCTGGATCTGGAGCAGGCAATTGCCTTGCTCATCAAAATGTTCCTGCCGGACACAACCGGCTTCATGTAACTTAGCCCGCCAATTCAATGCATCAGGTGGCAGCTGCAATTGCATCGCGATAAAACGGTCGGACAGCCTCGACACTATAGCCTGATGCAATAAATCCAGCCCGATCCCTGCTTGCGCAGAGATATACACTGACTGAGCGACACCATACTCGTCATATTCGATATGGGCCTGTTGTTCGGTTCGGTCGATTTTATTGAACACTTTTAATTGCGGCAGCTCGTCAGCTTCAATTTCATGTAACACATGCTGCACCTGGGCAATATTGTCCTCAAGCCGCGCGTCCGAGATATCAATCACGTGCAACTGTAAATCAGCCTCACGCGTTTCCTGCAAAGTCGATTTAAAAGCCGCCACCAGATCATGTGGCAGATGGCGGATAAAACCAACGGTATCGGCAAAAATTAACGCGCCAAAGTCCGGAAAGCGGATTTGCCGCAGCGTCGGGTCTAAAGTTGCAAATAGTTGATCTGCCGCATAAACGCCGGCCTGGGTCAGTTGATTAAATAAAGTGGATTTTCCGGCGTTGGTGTAACCGACCAGAGACACCACAGGCACTTCAGCCCGTTGCCGCGCTTTACGCCCGGTTTCACGCTGTTTACTGACCTTATCCAACCGTTGCATCAGCATACTGATACGATCACGCAGCAGCCGGCGATCAGTTTCCAGCGCGGTTTCGCCAGGACCACGCAAACCGATACCACCTTTTTGCCGTTCGTTATCAAAACCGCGGATTAAGCGAGAAGCCAGATGTTTCAGCTGCGCCAATTCAACCTGCAACTTACCTTCGAAACTGCGGGCGCGCTGGGCAAAAATATCGAGGATCAGGGTGGTACGATCAATCACCTTACACTGGCAAAGTCGTTCCAGATTGCGCGTTTGCGCGGGCGATAAACTGTGGTTAAAGATAATCACATCTGCAGCATACTGCTGTACTGCAGCGGCGATTTCCTGCGCTTTGCCACTACCAACAAACAAACGCGCATCAGCGGTCTGGCGTGGGCCCGTGATCACAGCGGCGGCGACGACGCCTGCAGACGCAACCAGCATCTGCAGTTCATCCAGATCTTCCCGCACATGCTCCTGCGGAAAGGTGATATGGACAAGGATCGCTTGTTCAGCCGGCTGATGATGGTCAAACAAGCAATAATGCCCCGATTACTCTTCCAGTTCGTCGTCGCCAGCACCACTGCCATGTGCGGCCATGGTATTGACTGCGCGTGCAGGCACTACGGTAGAGATTGCATGCTTATAGACCATCTGGCTCACAGTATTTTTCAACAGAATGACAAACTGGTCAAAAGACTCAATTTGCCCCTGCAGCTTGATGCCATTTACAAGGTAAATGGAAACAGGAATACGCTCCCGCCGTAAAGTATTTAAAAATGGGTCTTGTAAAGATTGGCCCTTTGCCATTTGCCGCTTTCCTTTTTCTTTGTTCTGATTCTTGATATATGGATTATTATATTATTTTCAAGTCGTTAAATAACGATTTTTTTCTTCACTAATTTAGCGTAGCGAAGATAAAACAGCTTGCAAGTTTTCTTGCTGTGTTAAATCTGCATTTAACCAGCTTAAATTCTGCCAGCTGCGAAGCCAGGTCAGCTGGCGTTTTGCCAGTTGTCTCGTTGCGGCAATACCACGATACACCATCTCATCATAAGGCACTAGCCCGTCCAGATAGTCCCACATCTGGCGGTAGCCCACGCAGCGGATAGACGGTAAATCCGGAT
>CBFGPY010000222.1:0-5466 GCA_965650755.1 uncultured Chromatiaceae bacterium
TACGTCGCTTGGCATAGTCCGGAATACTGCATCCGCGCCCCGGTTTTGCCCAAAAGCATTGACCCGGCAGCGGGCAAGGCCCGGCACTTCAAACGAGAAGTCCGACTCGAGGCGTTCTTCGTATTCTTTGCGCTGCTTATCCGTCATAATGTCGTAAACCAGCGCATGCACATCTTTATGCGTCAGCGGTGGGATGTTTAAACGGCGCACATCGCCGTCAACACGGATAAGCGGTGGCACACCGGCCGATAAGTGTAAGTCCGACGCTTTGTGCTGTACGCTGAACGCCAGTAATTCGGTAATATCCATGACGACATACTCCTGTGTCAGTGAAGAGGCAAATCAGGTTTCAATGCATAACACCATAGCAGAACGCTTACAGACAGCCTACAGGGCACTTGCAGAAATTCAGCCGCCTAATGGCGCAACTGTTCAGTTAATCGCCGTCAGTAAAACCAAGCCAGTCAATGACATAGAACAAGCCTATTTGGCCGGTCAACGGCTATTTGGCGAAAACTACGTGCAGGAACTCGCCGCCAAAGCGCAGGCTCTGACTACCCTGCCTGGTTTGCAGTGGCATTTTATCGGGCCATTGCAATCGAATAAAACCCGCGACGTGGCCCTGTATGCCGATGTAGTGCATAGCGTCGACCGCTTGAAAATTGCCGAGCGCTTGTCGGCGCAGCGACCAGCCGGTAAAGCGCCGCTTCGGGTGTTACTGCAGGTCAATATCAGTCTGGAGGCCAGTAAATCCGGCGTGTTGCCCAAGGATTTAATGTCATTGGCCCGACAGGTCGCTGCACTGCCTCACATCGAACTTGCTGGTCTGATGGCAATTCCGGCACCGGCCATCGATGGTGACAATCAGCAGGCTTTTGCCGCAATGCAACAGCTTAGCACCTCACTACAGACTGAATTTCCACAGGCAAATCAATTGTCGATGGGCATGTCGGACGACTGGCAACAGGCCGTTCTTTTCGGGGCAACTATGATAAGATTAGGCACTGCCATTTTTGGTAGCCGCACTGCAACGGCAGCAACCGGCGCCACAACTAACGACATATCAGCATGAATGACAACACAGTAGCCTTTATCGGCGCCGGCAATATGGCGCGCTGCATTATCGGTGGCATGGTGAAAACCGGTTATCCGGCCGCCAATATCATTGCCGCCAATCCAAGTACACCCAAACTCGACGCACTCGCCGCCGACTTTGGCATTGAAGTGACGCAGGACAATTTACTGGCAGTGACCAAAGCTGATGTCATTGTGCTTTCAGTCAAGCCACAACTGATGGCAGAAGTTTGCTCCGCCCTCATCGCCGGCGTGCCGGATATCGCCGAAAAACTCTTTGTTACAGTAGCAGCGGGCTTGCCGGTCAGCCGTTATGAAGAGTGGCTGGGGCCGGTCCGGCTGATGCGCACTATGCCCAATACGCCGTCGTTAGTCGGGCTTGGTGTCACCGGCATTTTTGCCAGCCGTTGTTCAAATTATGAAAAATCCTTTGTCGACAGTATGTTCAGCGCGACCGGCAAAACCGTCTGGCTGGAACAGGAAAGTCAAATCAACGATATCATTGCTGTCACCGGCAGCGCGCCGGCTTATTTCTTCTACTTTATGCAAGCGATGGCGCAAAAAGCGGAATTGCTTGGCTTCAGCGCCGAAGAAGCGCGGTTGATGGTGACGCAAACCGCGCTTGGCGCGGCAACAATGGCAGCGCAGTCCACTTTGAGCCTTGCCGATCTACGCGCTCAGGTCACCAGCAAAGGCGGCACCACCCATGAAGCGATTGAATCGATGCGAAACGCCAATCTGGAGCTGCTGGTCGCTGACGCGATGCAGGCAGCCATCCGCCGGGCGGAAGAAATGGCCAGAACGCTTTGAATCATATAATTTTTTACCGAACAAGCTTTAACGTCTGACAAGGAACCCGCATGAACAACGCATTTTATTTTCTGCTGGACACTGTATTTAACCTGTATCTGATGGTGGTGCTGTTACGTATTTGGTTGCAGGCCAGCCGTGCTGATTTTTATAACCCTCTCAGCCAGTTTGTGGTCAAAGCAACCAACCCGCTGTTGATCCCGTTACGCCGGTTGCTACCGAGTATCGGCAAACTGGATACCGGCGCTGTGGTACTGGCGCTGCTGGTCTGTGCGGTAAAAATGTTATTAATTCAACTGTTGCTGGCCGGCCAGTTTAACCTGATGGCGATATTCACCGGCGCTGTGGTTACTGCGGTGAAAGAAACTTTCAGTCTGCTGTTCTGGGTGCTGATCATCCGAGCCATTCTGAGCTGGTTTTCGCAGGGCCGTAATCCGATGGAGCTGGTGCTGATGCAACTGACCGAACCGTTACTGGCGCCGGTGCGTAAAGTGATCCCGCCGATGGGTGGTTTGGACCTGTCCGTACTGATTGTTTTAGTCGCACTGCAGTTTTTGCAGATTTTATTGCAAAGCTTTTTTATCGGTCTGCTCTGAACATGACGGCAACAACTGCGCCTTGGTGCTGGCTTGGCAAGGATTTACAGCTACAGCTCTATATCCAGCCCAAAGCCAGCCGGGATCAAGTGGTTGGCCTACATTGCGATGCGATTAAAGTTGCCATCACGGCACCGCCGGTCGACGGCAAAGCCAATGCCCATGTGCTGAAGTTACTGGCGCAGTGGTTTGGGGTGGCGAAAAGTCAGGTTGAACTACAACGGGGCGAGCTGAGCCGGCACAAACAGCTGCTCGTGCGCGCACCTGGGCAAATTCCGCCAGCTTTTGCTGCGCTGGGATTGACACCCGTGAGTTAAAACCAGGTTAGTGATTTTAGTTACAAGGAGTCTGTGATGAAACTTTGGTCCGTTATCTCTCTGCTTGCCGCTCTGTTGCTGAGTTTTGCGGCGACAGCTGAACAAAAGCAGCAACTCGGCGACTGGGATGTGCATTACATGCTGATGCCAACCACGATTCTCGACGCTGAAGTTGCGAAAAATTATCAGCTTAGCCGCAGCCGCAACTATCAGTTACTGAACATTTCGGTGCTGAACAGCAAAGATCAGCAGGCGCAGCAGGTCGAACTGAGTGGCACTGCCACGAACCTCGCCGGTCAGCGTCAGCAACTGACCTTCAAGCCGGTGAAAGAAGGCGCCGCTTTGTATTACCTGGCAGGCGTCGAAGCGCGTTCAGAACAGAAAATCACTATTGAACTGAGCATCCGCCAGGGCAATGAGAATCAGGTGTTAAAGTTTACCCAGGATGTTTATCCGGAATAGCAGGTTTTCCCGATGTTCAATCAGTTAGTCCTGGCCAGCAGTAACGCCGGCAAAGTCGCAGAGCTGCAAAGCCTGTTGGCCGATGAAGGTATTGAAGTACTGCCACAAAGCCAGTTTAAAGTGCCTGATGCCGACGAAACCGGCCTGAGTTTTATTGAGAATGCGATTTTAAAGGCCCGTCATGCCGCAAAATTAACCGGCCTGCCGGCCATTGCTGATGACTCCGGCCTCGCCGTGCATGCTCTTGGGGGCGCTCCGGGGATTTATTCGGCGCGCTATGCCGCGATGCACGACGCTCTGCGCGAAGGCGAGAGTAAAGATGCGGCTAATATCCGTTTTTTACTGCAACAGATGGAACATCATGACGACCGGCGTGCCGAATTTCACTGTGTGCTGGCGCTTTGTCTGCATGCCGATGACCCGGTGCCACTGATTGCTCATGGCCGCTGGCAAGGACTAATCACCCGGGAAATACGGGGCGATGGCGGTTTTGGTTATGACCCGATTTTCTGGTTGCCTGAGCAGAATAAAACCTCGGCGCAGCTGTCCAAAGCAGAAAAATCACTTCTCAGTCATCGCGGTCAGGCCTTGCGCCTGCTGCTAGCAATGCTGAAGGCATGACCGTGTTGCAGTTACCGCCACTGTCGCTGTACATCCATATCCCCTGGTGTGTGCAAAAATGCCCGTATTGCGATTTTAATTCGCATGCGGTGAAACAAGGCATTCCGGAAGCCGAATATATTGCCCATTTGCTGGCCGATTTAGATCAGGACCTGCCACTGGTGCGGGGTCGTCCACTGCATAGTATTTTTATCGGTGGCGGCACCCCCAGCACATTCAGTGCCGAAGGTATTGCCGCAATCCTCAGCGGGGTGCGCACCCGGCTCGACATGCCGGATAACACTGAAGTAACGATGGAAGCGAATCCTGGCACAGTCGAAGCCAGCCGTTTTGCCGGTTATGTGGCCGCCGGTGTAACACGCTTCTCCATTGGCGTACAAAGTTTTCAGGCCAGCCAATTACAGGCGCTTGGCCGTATCCATAACCCGGCACAGGCAAGACGCGCTGCGGAATTGGCTACACAACTGCGCGGTCAGGGACTTAGAAGCTTTAATCTGGATTTAATGCATGGATTACCACAACAGGATGTCAGTGCCGCTTTAGCTGATTTGCAACAAGCCATTGATTTAGCGCCACCGCATCTGTCCTGGTATCAGCTGACCATCGAACCTAATACCGCATTTGCCTCGCGCCCGCCAGTGCTGCCGGAAGACGACGCATTATGGGACATTCAGGAACAAGGCCATGCGCTGTTAACAGCCGCCGGTTATCAGCAATATGAGACTTCTGCCTACAGCAAACCCGGTTACCAGTGTGCACATAATCTGAACTACTGGCGGTTTGGTGATTATCTCGGTATCGGCTGTGGCGCACATGGCAAAATCACCCGCCTGCCGGACCAGCAAACGCCGGCCGGCGCTGTTGTCCGCACGGTCAAAATCAAACATCCCAAAGGCTATATGGATTTAAGCCGCGGTTATCTCGACAGTAAAATTGCAGTCGAAGCAGAAGATCTGCCATTTGAATTTTTTATGAACCGTTTTCGTTTGCTGGAAGCCTGCCCTAAAGCGGACTTTACCGCATATACCGGTTTGCCTGTCGAAACAGTCGCGCCAGCACTTGCCCGCGCCGTGCAGTTAGGGTTAGTTAGCGAAACGGCACAGCATTGGCAAATCACTCCGCACGGGGTGCGTTATCTCAACGAGCTGTTACAACTGTTTTTATAACAGCGGCTGCAAACTCGCCTCGCCGCCATAACAATGAAAAATAACCCGGGGATCTCATGACATTAAAACTTCAACTGCTGACTATTGCAGTCTCAACAGCTCTGCTGGTCGGCTGTAACAAAGCACCAGAACAAAACAACAGTCAGCCTGTACCTGCAGCAGCCACTCAGCAGGCACCAGCCACCGCTCAGACCGAATCAACCAAAGCCAATGCCTTTTTTGATCAATATTTTATGGCGGCAGCCGCACTGAGCCCAATGGCACTGACCCAGCTTGGCATCAAGCAGGATTATGATAAGTGGGATCAACTGACTGACGAGCAAAGTGACAAAGAGCTGGCGCTGACTAAACAAACGTTGGCCGATCTGGCGCAGTTTGATGTCAGCAAACTCGATACCCAAACAGCACTGAGTTATCAGC
>CBFGPY010000223.1:0-5448 GCA_965650755.1 uncultured Chromatiaceae bacterium
CGGTTCCTTTCTTTTGGC
Source organism: uncultured Chromatiaceae bacterium (assembly GCA_965650755.1). Lineage (GTDB taxonomy): Bacteria > Pseudomonadota > Gammaproteobacteria > Enterobacterales > Alteromonadaceae > Pararheinheimera. The sequence continues at coordinate 19 of CBFGPY010000223.1, forward strand.
AAGGCAAAAGAAAGGAACTCACCGTTAGGTGAAATCTTTGCTAAGCGGTCTCACCGCAGAGGTAAAAATGATTCATTAAAACAAACCCGCCCGCAGGGCAAAATCCCATCCCTCCCCCCACTCATCCCAGCACCACCAGTGCAATACACACAGACTGACGACAATCCACAACCAGGATGGTACTGTCAGTACAAACATCTGATCACAATCACATTTCAAATTCCGGGATTACCATGAACCTGTTGCCGTCGCACAACTTTGCGCACCAATCCTCCCGCCATAGCGGGCTCGACCTGTTACGCGCCTGCGCTATCTTGCTGGTTTTTATGTATCACTATATGGTGTTTGTCAGTGGCGAACCAACCTTTGGCTGGCTGAGTCAGGTAGGTTGGGTGGGAGTCGATCTGTTTTTTGTTTTGTCCGGTTATCTGATTGGTAATCAGCTGTTTAAAGGTCTGGCACAGGGCAAACAACTGTCATTCCGGCGTTTTTACTGGCGGCGGGCACTGCGGACCTGGCCGGTCTTTTGGCTGGTTTTGGCGGCATTTTTCCTGCTGCCTGAGCTGATGGGCGGCAACACACCACCGCCGTTGTGGCGCTTTCTGACTTTCACACAAAACTATCAGCTAATGCCGGGCACCGCCTTTTCGCATGCCTGGTCTTTATGCATTGAAGAACAGTTTTATCTCCTGCTGCCCCTGGTCGCCTGGCTTTGTTTACGGGTCGGCAGCAAAGTACAACATGCCTTTTATTTGATGGCGGCTCTGATCGTGGCCGCTACTTGTTACCGCTATCAGATGTGGCAGTTGTATGGCCTCGAGGCCGATGGCCAGACGCGCTATTTTAACGCTTTTATTTATTATTCCAGCTTTGCGCGGATGGACGAATTGTTGCCAGGCCTCGCGGTGGCCTTATTTAAAAATGCCTATCCGGCGCGTTGGGCTGCGCTGGCGCAACATCAGCAAAAATTGCAGCTAATCGCCTTTGGTGCCGTAGCACTGATGCTGTATCTGCTGCTGAATTTCGCTTATATCAAAGATCAGGGTTATGGCTTTTTTGCCACTGTGTTTGGTTATTCGTTACTGGCGATGGCCTTTGCGCTGCTGCTGATGAGCGCGCTGCAGCCAGGTAGCTTGCTGGCGCGCTGGCAAGTGCCGGGCGCTGCCAAGCTGGCACTTTGGTCCTATTCGCTCTATCTGGTGCATAAACCTATTGGTTTTATTATTAACCAACAGGCTGAAACACAAGCCTGGTCCGGCAGCACAGTGTTATTGCTGAATATTATCCTGTCACTGGCTGTCAGCGCCCTGCTGTACATGCTGGTCGAAGCGCCGGCAATGCGACTGCGCGATCGGGTGTATCCAGATATTTTTCGCCCCGCTTTTGCCGCGACGCCCGTCGCCGAGGCCAAAGCCACGGGCTGAGCCTTTTTTGCAAAAACTCCGGCTGGCGCGAAACTTTGCGCCAGCGCAACTTTGTTGCGGATAACACCAATCCACAGCAGAAAGCTGCTGACAAAACCTTCGCACAACTCTATAATGCGAATCATTCTCATATGCTTTAAGTTTTATCATGTCGCGTGGCACTGCCGGAGTCTTTGTATTGTTGTTACTGCTGCATCTTGGTGCTATCGCTGCGCTGGTGCAGGCAGATGCTGCGGTGACAGAACCCAAAATCGACATGGAGCCACCAAAGCTGCAGGGTGTATTGATAGCACCTGAACCCAAAATGGCACCACCGCCGAAAGCAGAGCCGGAGCCGGTAAAACCACAGCCAACGCCGAAAAAGCCAGTGCAAAAACCACAGCGCAAGCCCATACAAAAAACACCACCGCCGGTTGCTAAAGCTGCTGCCGCAGCCCCCGTTGTTGCGCCAAGCAAAGCTGTCAGCCAGAAAACAGCCTCCGGTAGCCCGGCCAAAACAGCGGAACCAACTACACAATTGCCCAGTGCTGATGCCGCCGGCCTCAATAACAAAGCGCCGGTGTACCCAATGTTGTCGCGTAAACGCAAAGAACAAGGCACGGTCTGGTTGTTATTGTTGGTCAGTAAAGACGGTGTGGTGACGGAGCTGAAACTGAAAAAAACCAGCGGCTTTGCACGCTTGGATCAGGCGGCGCTGCAGGCGGTGAAAAAATGGAAGTTTCAACCGGCGCGTAAACAAGGCCAACCTATTGATTATTGGTACGAGTTACCGCTGAAGTTTTCACTGCAGCAAGGTTAAAGCGGATTTTGGCGCAAAGCGCCACGTTATTCACAGGAGTACAGCATGCAAGACAATCCTTATGGCATCGCGTTGTTATGGCAACAAGGCGATATGGTCAGCAAAACTGTGGCGTTTTTACTGCTGCTGATGTCAGTCGCCAGCTGGACAGTGATAGCCAGGCGCAGTTATGCGTTGTGGCAGTTGCGCCGGCTGCAGCAGGCCGGCCGTGAGTTCTGGCACGCGCAAAGTTTTCAGGCCGGGCTGAATCTTCTGCAACAAGCCCGCCCTGTCGATGGCCCCGGTAATCCGTTTTTTTATCTGGCCGACCAAGGCCAGCAGGCGTTGGCCCATCACAGCACCCATCGTGATGATTTACATGGTCATTTGCCGCTGTCGGACTGGCTGACAGCTAACCTAAAAGGCGCTATAGATGAAAGTGCCGAGCAGCTCCAGCGTGGCCTCGCAATCTTAGCTTCAGTCGGCTCAGTGGCGCCTTTTGTTGGTTTGTTTGGCACTGTCTGGGGCATTTATCACGCCTTAGTCAGCCTTGGCGCCAGCGGTCAGGCCAGTATTGATAAAATTGCCGGCCCGGTTGGGGAAGCGCTGATCATGACGGCATTTGGCCTCGCAGTAGCAATTCCGGCCACCCTGGCATTTAACGCCTTCAGCCGCAGCAACAAAGGCATAGTGTCGCAGTTAAACCGCTTTGCCTTTCAGCTGCATGCCTATTTCATCACCGGTGCCGCGCCAAAGGCAACGGTGTCGCACGCCCAGCCTGTGAACGGAGCGGCCTGATGTCTTTTCATAACGACTTTGACGACGACAGCGGCGTCATCAGCGAAATTAATATGACGCCGCTGGTCGATGTAATGCTGGTGTTACTGATTATTTTTATGATCACAGTGCCGGTGCTGACCCACTCCATTCCGCTGGAACTGCCGCAGGTCAGCCATCAGCCAAGTCAGACCAAACCCGATACCATCACACTGGCGGTCACCGCCGACGGCGCTGTGTACTGGAATCGCGATAAATTAAGCCGTGAAGAACTGACCCAGCGGCTGCAGCAAGCCGCGTTGCTAACGCCGCAACCGACCTTTCAGCTCAAAGGCGACCGCGCTGTCGCTTATGAACATGTGGTCGCGACACTCGCCGCCGTGCAGCAGGCTGGCATCACTCAGCTGGGGTTTCTGACGGAGCCCGGGGCTTAAGTTCCGGGTATTTTTGATCGATTGCCGCTAACAATTTCCGGGCAATGTCCACGGTAATTTCACTGAACATCTGCAATTGTTCCGGGTACATCTGCATGGGTTCGTAGCCGGCAGCTAACGCGCCAGTGGCAGCAAAAAATGGCTGTTCACGCAGCTGCGGCATCAAGTACTGCAGCTGATACTGGTTATAGCCTTCAATCATATTCATAAAATTCTGGTGGATAGTATTAAAGCGCGCCAGACTGCGGTAAAGCTCCAGGTCTATGTCATTCAGCCGCCCTGATGACAACATGGTATGGAGCCCTTCAAAATGCCAGTAATCTCCGAAGATGATGCCCGGTAAGCGTTCCAGCCGGCCCTTGCTGATCTGCGCCTGATTCGCACGGTTCATCTCAGTAAAATAACCAATAAACCCTTGCTTCGGATCGCTGCCGTTTGCAATATAAGCCACCAAATCAACCCGCACCGCCCTGATGATTTCAACCCGCTGCAGTTCTTTTTGCCGCTCAGCCTGATAACCCGACAACAAAAAAGCAGCGAACACACCAATAAACACCACAATCAGTTCCGGGAGCAGCTGGTGAAGTTTCAGCCGAAACCACAGATTCGTTGGTTGTTTTTGCACCGATGCCGTTTCCATCTGTTAACTCCAAAATTGCAAACTGGCAACAGCCTACCGCAGCATACCGGGCAACGTCACGCGCTTATAAATTTGCTTACAGATTTGTGCTGTCACACCGAAAGTTTTCAGATACAGTCAGAACAAAGGCGAAAGCGCTGAAGTGAGGAGCCGGTATGGCAGAGCAAGGTTCAGGCGGTAATGTCATTGCCGCATTATGCAGTGTGTTTATTCCGGGGCTGGGTCAGCTGGTGCAAGGCCGTTTAATGCCCGCCATTCTGTTTTTTGTGGTTTGTATGGTCGGTTATGCCATGTGGTGGCTGATTTTTATCCCGGCGGTGATCGCAGGGTTAGTGCATTTGTGGTCCATTCTGGACGCTGCGACTTTTAAAACCAGGGCGTACTGACGGTTATATCCCCGATAAAAAATGGCGCCCACGGCGCCATTTTTGCTAGGCCCAATCAGACCTTTTTAACAAATTCTGATTTGAGCTTCATCGCGCCAAAGCCGTCGATTTTACAATCGATATCGTGGTCACCGTCGACCAGCCGGATGTTTTTCACTTTAGTGCCAATTTTCACCACCAGTGACGAGCCTTTGACTTTTAAGTCTTTGATCACAGTCACAGTATCACCATCCTGCAACACAGAACCGGCTGAATCGCGGATCTGTTTGCTGCTCTCGGTTGCAGCTTCTGCACCCGGTTGCCATTCGTGGCCGCATTCAGGGCAAACCAGCTGAGCGCCGTCTTCATAGGCAAAAGGGGACTGACATTGTGGACATGGGGGTAACTGGCTCATCGCGGCTCCGCAGGACAATGGCATAATAGCCATAAAAAAAGGAGGGCTATTATAGCGCCGGCGGCAAAAATTGCAGCAGAAAACTACGTGGCGCACCGCTACGGCCATAACAGCACTTAGCTTTTATGGCCCACCTTGCTTAAAAAGGTCATGCCATTTTGCACCCACTGGCAAAAACGCTGTTCCGGCAATGGCGGTGAAATCAGATAACCCTGCGCAGTATTGCAACCGACCTGCTGCAGGTAAAACCAGTCATCCGGCCGCTCGACGCCCTCAGCCACCAACTCAATCCCCAGTTTCTGGCACATCGATAAGGTACTTTCGAAAATCACCTGCAAATGCGGTTTAGTGCTGATGCCATGGATCAGACTGCGGTCGACTTTCAGTTCAGTAAAAGGAATTTGCGACAGCTGTTTCACCGACGAATAGCCGGTACCATAGTCATCAATCGACAGCCCACAACCAAACAACCGTAGCCGGGTCAGAATGGCCAGCGCCCGGCCAATGTCTCTAATGACGCCGGTTTCAGTCACTTCAAAAATCAACGAATTCGGCGGCACCGCACAGTCTTTAATCAGTGCAATGACCCGGGCGGAA
>CBFGPY010000224.1:0-5446 GCA_965650755.1 uncultured Chromatiaceae bacterium
CCAACAACTAAAGTGTTCGGGCCAGTGAATTTACCATAGCCATTTACTACTTTGACTTTACGCATTTTGGCCATGCCAGACAGACCGTTAGTCAGTTGACCAACCACTTTGTCTTTCCAGGCACGGATTTTATCTAAATCGATTTGTGGTGCACCGAAGGTGACGCCGTGAGAGGCCATCTCTTTGGCGTCATCGATGACTTTGGCAACGTGTAATAAGGCTTTAGACGGGATACAACCAACGTTTAAGCAAACACCGCCGAGGGTGCTGCGGGCTTCAACCAGGGTCACTTCCAGACCCAAATCTGCTGCGCGGAATGCAGCTGAATAACCACCAGGGCCAGCGCCCAGCACTACTACCTGAGTTTTGATTTCGTTGCTCATTGTTTTACCTTGCTATTTTAGCTTGCAATTTTACTTGCATCGGGCTCGTAGGTTGCCACGGCAGCGCCGGTGGCACAGCGTAAAAGTTGGCGGATTTTAGCACTCTGCCTGAAAGATGTCCCGTAACTTTTCAGCCACATCTACATCAGGCAGGCGCTGTTGCCCCCGCGACAACAGCAGCGGCAGCCGAAGCTACCGCTTTGCTTTTTACATAATAATCTGACGGATATCAGCTAAGTATGACGCCAGCGTCGCAGTGAAACGCGCCGCTAAAGCACCATCAATCACCCGGTGGTCATAAGACACCGACAGCGGCACCATCAGGCGTGGCTGGAAGGCTTTACCATCCCATTTCGGTTTAATATCAGATTTTGACACACCGAGGATGGCTACTTCCGGTGCATTAACGATTGGCGTAAACGCCGTGCCGCCGATACCACCCAGGCTGGAAATGGTGAAACATCCACCTTGCATATCCGCCGCCGTCAGTTTGCCTTCACGGGCTTTCAGCGAAATTTCCTGCAGCTCACGCGACAGTTCGATGATGCCTTTTTTGTTGACGTCACGAACCACCGGTACCACTAAGCCATTTGGCGTATCGACTGCAATGCCCAAGTGCACGTATTTCTTCAGAATCAGGCTGGCGCCATCTTCTGATAACGAGCTGTTAAAGGTCGGGAATTCTTCCAGCGCTTTAGCCGCCGCTTTCATGATAAACACCAGTGGCGTGTATTTCACACCGAGTTTTTTCTTCTCGGCCAGCGCGTTTTGCTCTTTGCGGAAATCTTCCAGATCTGTGATGTCAGCTTCGTCAAACTGGGTTACATGCGGAATACGCACCCAGTTGCGGTGTAAGTTAGCACCAGACAACTTCTGAATGCGCGACAGTGGTTTTTCTTCCACTGCACCAAATTTGCTGAAATCTACTTTTGGCCAAGGGATTAAGTCAAAGCCAACACTATTGCCGCTGCTGGTGACACTGCCTTTGCCGGCTGTGACCTGAGCAATAATGTTTTTCACGTAATTTTGTACGTCTTCACGTTGCACGCGGCCTTTGCGCGCTGTACCTGCAACCTTGGACAGGTCGACACCAAATTCGCGGGCTAAACGACGCACTACCGGCGAAGCGTGAGCAAAAGCAGCGCTTTGTGTCACTTCGTTGTCACTGACAGCAACGGCCGGAGCAGAAGCAGCGGCAACTGGCGTCTGAGTTGTTGCAGGCGCAGCAGCCGGTGCCGGAGCGGCAACCGGAGCAGGCGTTGCAGCAACTGCTGCTGGCGCTGCCGCACCTGTTGAAAATACAAAGACTAACGAACCGGTTTGGACTTTATCACCGACTTTGACTTTGACTTCGGTCACAGTACCGGCGAAAGGTGCAGGGACTTCCATCGCCGCTTTATCGCCTTCAACCGATAACAGCGATTGTTCGGCTTTAACCACGTCACCGACTTTGACCAGCACTTCAGTGACTTCAACCGCGTCACCACCTATATCCGGCACTTTGACTTCTTTGCTTTCTGTCAGCGCTGGGGCGGTGGTAGCAGGTGCAGCAACAGGGGCTGCTGGTGCTGGTGCCGGCGTTGCGGCGGGAGCCACAGCGGCTGCCGATGCGGCACCGGCAAATACCATAATCAGCGAACCGGTCTTAACTTTATCACCGGCTTTTACCCGAATTTCCTGCACCACGCCGGCCTGGGCGGCCGGCACTTCCATCGAGGCTTTGTCGCCTTCGACCGACAGCAGCGACTGGTCCACACTGACAGTGTCGCCGACTTTCACCAGAATTTCGGTGACTTCCACTTCATCCGCGCCGATATCCGGCACAAAAATTTCGATTGTCATTGCCATTCCTCTTATGCGAACAGTGGGTTCGGCTTATTGGTGTCGATGCCAAAACGCACGATGGCATCGGCGACCAGTTGTTTGTCGATAGTGCCTTGTTTAGCCAGCTCACGCAGTGCAGCCAGCACGACGTAACCAGCATTCACCTCAAAGTGGCGGCGCAGGTTTTCGCGGCTGTCGGAGCGGCCAAAGCCGTCGGTACCTAGCACTTTGTACGACACTGCCGGCACAAAAGCACGGACCTGGTCGACATAGTTTTTGATGTAGTCGGTTGCAGCAATAGCCGGCTCTTTGCCCATCACCTGAGCAATGTATGGCACTTTTTCCGGCTCGCTTGGGTGCAGCATATTGTGACGTTCACAATCCTGGCCATCGCGCGCCAGTTCGTTAAACGAGGTCACTGAATAGACATCAGAAGCAATGCCGTATTCTTCAGACAGAATTTCCGCAGCACGGCGCACTTCGTTCAGGATGGTGCCTGAACCTAATAACTGCACTTTGCCTTTATTACCGGTCAGCGTTTCCAGCTTGTAAATACCACGCCGGATACCTTCTTCGGCGCCCTGTGGCATCGCCGGGTGATGATAGTTTTCGTTCATCACGGTGATGTAGTAGTAGATATTTTCCTGTGCCGGGCCATACATGCGACGGATACCGTCCTGCATGATCACTGCCAGTTCATAAGCATAAGTCGGGTCATAAGAGATACAGTTTGGCACTGTGCCAGCCAGAATATGGCTGTGACCGTCTTCGTGCTGTAAGCCTTCACCGTTCAGCGTGGTGCGACCGGCGGTGGCGCCTAACAGGAAACCACGGGCTTGTTGGTCGCCTGCCAGCCATGCCATATCACCGACACGCTGGAAGCCGAACATCGAGTAATAAATGTAGAACGGGATCATTGGCAGGTCGTTAGTGCTGTAAGACGTTGCCGCCGCCACCCAGGATGCCATGGCGCCCAGCTCGTTGATGCCTTCCTGCAATACCTGGCCAGAGGTCTCTTCTTTGTAATAAGACACAATGGCGCGGTCTTCCGGCGTGTAAGTCTGGCCGTGCGGGTTATAAATACCGATTTGACGGAACAGACCTTCCATACCAAAAGTACGGGCTTCGTCAGCAATAATCGGCACAATTTGCTGGCCGATATTCGGGTCTTTTAACAGAATGTTCAGACCACGCACAAAGGCCATCGTGGTCGAAATTTCGCGTTTTTGCTCTTCCAGCAGGCCTTCAAAGGCCGGTAACTCTGGCAGTGTCAGCGCTTTGGTGAAATTCGGCAGACGTACTGGCGTGTAGCCGTTTAACGCTTTACGACGCGCATGCAGGTACTGATGCTCAGGTGAGCCTTCCGGCAATGTCAGGTACGGCAGGCTGTGAACCTCTTCTTCTGACAGATATTCTTCCAGATTCAGACGCTTACGGATCTGCAGCACGTGCGTCATATCCATTTTCTTCACCTGGTGGGCGATGTTTTTGCCTTCAGCGGCTTCGCCCATGCCATAACCTTTGATGGTTTTGGCCAGAATGACTGTCGGACGACCTTTAGTGTCCTGTGCCGCTTTAAATGCTGCGTACAGTTTTGACGGTTCATGGCCACCGCGTTTTAACGCGAAGATCTCTTCATCGGTCATATCAGCAACTAATGCCGCAGTTTCCGGGTAACGACCGAAGAAATGCTGACGCACGTATGCGCCATCTTTTGACTTGTAAGTCTGATAATCGCCGTCGATGGTTTCGTTCATCAGCTGCAGCAGTTTGCCGGTGGTATCTTTCGCCAGCAGCTTATCCCAGCCACTGCCCCATACCACTTTAATCACGTTCCAGCCAGCGCCGCGGAATAAACCTTCCAGTTCCTGGATGATTTTGCCGTTGCCCATCACCGGGCCATCTAAACGCTGCAGGTTACAGTTAACCAGGAAACACAGGTTATCCAGTTTTTCCCGCGCGGCGAACGACAGTGAACCACGGCTTTCCGGCTCGTCCATCTCACCGTCACCGAGGAAGGCATACACGCGCTGCGCGCTGGTGTCTTTCAGGCCACGGCCGTGTAAATACTTCAGGAAACGCGCCTGATAAATCGAAGTAATTGGGCCTAAACCCATAGACACTGTCGGGAACTGCCAGAATTCCGGCATCAGTTTTGGGTGCGGGTAAGAGGATAAACCTTCACCACCGACTTCCTGACGGAAATTGTCCAGCTGGTCTGCGGTTAAGCGGCCTTCAACAAAAGCACGGGCGTAAATACCCGGAGAAATGTGGCCCTGGTAATACACCAAATCGCCGCCGTCTTGTTCGTTCGGCGCGCGGAAGAAATGGTTAAAACAGGTTTCATAGAAGGCTGCCGCCGACTGGTAAGACGCCATGTGGCCGCCAAGCTCCAGCTCTTTTTTCGAGGCGCGCAGCACGATCATAATGGCGTTCCAGCGGATCACGGAGCGGATCTTCTTCTCCAGATTCACGTCACCCGGATAAGCCGGTTCCTGTTGCGGCGGAATAGTGTTGATATAGTTGGTGGTGACGCCGGTAGGCATGTCGACACCTTCCAGCCGCGCCTGTTCCAGCACCTGCTCGAGCAGGAATTGCGCCCGCTCGACACCTTCGGTGCGTACTACGGATTCCAGCGCTTCCAACCACTCCTGGGTTTCGAGCACGTCGACGTCAAGCTTATTGACTTCAGACATATCAATTTTCCTTTCAAACCGTCCTGCCGCGCAGGACCTTGCTGTTATTGTTCTGCTGTGCTGTTTCAGTTCTGTTGCGAACGACGCAGCGAGCGTTCAAGTCGTGAGCGTTCCCGGTCGGCTTCCAGCTCCTCTCCACCGGCTTCATTCCGGACCTGCCCGGCGGCACGTTCAAATGGGTGTCGATGACGATCGGCACGGTGGTGACCGCGACGATCATCTTCTTCAACATCCGCCAGCGCATCAACCAGCAGAAACACGAGCTGGCCGAGGAGCCGTTCGTCATCTTCATCGGCCGCAACGTGCTGATCGCGCTCGGCCTGATGCTGCTCTGCCTGCGCCTCGCGCAGTACAAGGGCCTGCCGAACGTCATGGTCATCATGTTCGCGCTGATCGCACTCTATGCCTTCATGGCGTCCAACATGACGATCGGCCGGCGGATCTACGCGCTCGGCGGCAACGAGAAGGCGGCGCGGCTTTCCGGCATCAAGACCGACCGCCTCACCTTCTACGCCTTCCTCAACATGGGCGTTCTGGCGGCGC
>CBFGPY010000225.1:0-5437 GCA_965650755.1 uncultured Chromatiaceae bacterium
AGGCGACATCAGTGGCAGCAGCGACAGCTCGGGCTTTAACTCGTCGTTTTGCACCAGCAACAACACCAACGCGCTGAAAGCCAAATGGTATCGCGGTACGCAAGTCACCGACAGCAATGGCCGCGTCAACTTTAAAACCTGCTTCCCCGGCTGGTATTCAGGCCGAACCATTCACATTCACTTCCGCGTGCGCAATAACAACAACGATCAGGTGGTGTCACAGTTTTGTTTTACCGACGCGCTGACGCAGGAGATTTGCACCACGCATGCAAATTATAAAAGTCGTGGTGTGCAGGACACCACGCTGGCCGCTGGTCGCGATACGGTATTTGGCAGCAATGCCACTGATTTTATCTTCAGCACCCAACAAAACAATGACGGTTCGTTACTGGCCTGGAAAACGATCCGGCTGAGTTAAAGTCGCCGTTTCAGACGCACGGCGACGCTACGCTTGCCGTGCCTACATTACCATCACGGAGCACATTTACCGCACTTTCACTACATTTGCGCACCGGCCACACAACCGTTATGCTGCGCCGGTTTTGCCACACGAAGGAAATCTCCGATGCATTTACTTTGGCTGGTCACCGCAATTTGGGCCTTTAGTTTTTCTTTAATTGGTGAATTTCTTGCGGCAACAGTGGACCCTTATTTAGCCGTCAGCAGCCGGATGATACTGGCGCTGCTGTTATTCAGCCCGCTGTTACTGAGATCCCGCACCGCACCGACACTGGCGCTGCAACTTGCCGGCATCGGCGCTGTACAGCTCGGCCTGATGTATTTGCTGCTCTACCACAGCTTTTTATATCTGTCGGTGGCTGAAGTGTTGTTGTTTACCATTCTGACGCCGGTGTATATCTCTGTGCTGGATTATTTCTGGCGCTACCAAAAATTACATTGGCGCTGGCTGGGGCCGGCGCTGCTTGCAGTTGCCGGCGCGCTGGTGATGCGTTATCAGGCGCTAAGCAGTGATTTCTGGTTTGGATTGCTGCTTATTCAGGGAGCTAACTTATGTTTTGCCTTTGGTCAGGTCGCTTACCGGCGGCTGGCTTTAGGCACTGTTGGTTCACAGCAACAACATTTCGGTTGGTTTTTTGTCGGCGCGACCAGCGTCAGCCTGCTTGCAACAGCACTATTTGCCAACTGGCAACGGCTACCGGAGACAAAGCTGGAGTATGGCATTTTGCTCTGGCTGGGACTGGTGGCTTCCGGCCTTGGTTACTGGCTGTGGAATGCAGGCGCAAGACAAGTGAGCGCCAATCAGCTGGCTGTGATGAACAATGTGCTCATTCCGGCCGGCCTGCTGGTCAATTTTGTGTTCTGGCAACATGCTGTCAACTGGTGGACTTTGAGTGCGGGTTCGGCGCTGATTTTGTTGAGTTTGGTTTGGGCCATGCGCCAGCGAGAATGAGCATCAGAGCACATTAAAAACGCCGGCTTTTGCCGGCGTTTTTCATCGCTAAAACAGCGCGTTATTTCAGATCATACCGATCTGCGTTCATCACCTTGACCCAGGCTTTGACAAAGTCTTGCACGAACTTCTGCTGACCGTCGTCCTGCGCGTACACTTCCGCATAAGCACGCAGCACTGAGTTGGAGCCAAACACCAAATCAACCCGGGTTGCGGTCCATTGCACCTGGCCGTCTTTGCGGCGGATGATTTCGTATTTGTTTTTGCCAACCGGCTTCCAGCTGTAGGCCATATCGGTCAGCGCGACAAAAAAATCGTTGCTGAGCACACCAACCCGGTTGGTGAAAACTCCGTGCGCGCTGCCACCGAAATTAGTGCCGAGTACCCGCATACCACCAACTAACACTGTCATCTCACTGGCCGTCAGCCCCATCAGCTGCGCGCGGTCCAACATCATTTCTTCCGGCGCGACGCTGTAGTCTTTTTTCAGATAATTTCTGAAGGCATCATGCAATGGCTCCAGCACAGCAAAAGATTCCGCATCAGTTTGCGCCGCCAGCGCATCACCACGACCCGGTGCAAAAGGTACTGTCACCTCGACACCGGCGGCTTTAGCGGCTTGCTCTATCGCAGCACTGCCTGCCAAAACAATCAAATCGGCGAGACTGATTTTTTTAGCGAGGCTTTGCTGCAAGGTTTCAAGTGCAGCCAGCACTTTAGCTAACCGCGCCGGTTCATTGGCTTCCCAGTCTTTTTGTGGCGCTAAGCGGATGCGGGAACCGTTGGCACCACCGCGATAATCCGAACCGCGGAAAGTCCGGGCACTGTCCCAGGCGGTCGTAATCAGCTCTGCGGCAGGAATGCCAAGCGCCAGGGTTTTGGCTTTCAGCTCAGCAATTTCGGCATCGGTCAGGCAATAATCTACCTTTGGAATTGGATCTTGCCATATCAAGTCTTCAGCTGGCACGTCCGGGCCTAAATAACGGCTTTTTGGTCCCAGGTCGCGATGGGTTAATTTGAACCAGGCACGGGCAAACACGTCGGCGAAATAGGCCGGATCAGCGTAAAATTTCTCGGAAATTTTGCGATAGGCCGGGTCCATTTTCAGCGCCATGTCAGCGTCTGTCATGATCGGATTTTTGCGGATAGACGGGTCTTCCACATCCACCGGTTTATCCTCTTCTTTAATATTTACCGGCTCCCACTGCCAGGCGCCGGCCGGGCTTTTGGTTAAGGCCCAGTCGTAACTGAATAACAAGCGGAAATAATCGTTATCCCATTGTGTCGGGTGGGTGGTCCAGGCACCTTCGATACCGCTGGTCACTGTGTCACGGCCGATACCCCGGCCTTTCCCGTTCAGCCAGCCAAAGCCCTGTGCGTGCACATCTTCACCTTCCGGCGCAGGTCCGAGATGCTCTGCATTGCCGTTACCATGCGCCTTACCCACAGTGTGGCCACCAGCGGTCAGCGCGACTGTTTCTTCATCGTCCATCGCCATGCGGGCAAAAGTGACGCGCATATCCTGCGCTGTTTTCAACGGGTCCGGGTTCCCGTCCACCCCTTCCGGGTTGACATAAATCAGCCCCATCATTACAGCCGCCAGCGGATTGTCCAAATCGCGTTCACCACTGTAACGGCTACCCTCACCGCCGGACTTTTGCAGCCATTGTTTTTCCGAGCCCCAGTAAATGTCTTTCTCCGGATGCCAGATGTCTTCGCGGCCGCCGGCAAAACCGAAGGTTTTCAGGCCCATGGATTCATACGCCATATTACCGGCCAAAATCATTAAATCCGCCCAGGAAATTTTATTACCGTATTTGCGTTTGATTGGCCACAGCAAACGCCGGGCTTTGTCGAGATTGCCGTTATCCGGCCAGCTGTTCAGTGGCGCAAAACGTTGACTGCCAGTACCACCACCGCCGCGACCATCGGCAATACGATAAGTGCCGGCTGAGTGCCAGGCCATCCTGATCATCAGGCCACCATAATGGCCCCAATCTGCTGGCCACCAATCTTGTGAGTCAGTCATCAAGGCTTTTAAATCGGTTTTGACGGCATCTAAGTCGAGCGTCTTAAAGGCTTCGGCATAGTTAAAGCCCGGGTCCATCGGATTGGTTTTGCTGTCGTGCTGATGCAGGATGTCGAGGTTCAGTGCATTGGGCCACCAGTTCATCGTGGCATTGGATGCTGTGGTGTTGGCGCCATGCATCACCGGGCATTTGCCGCCTGTGGTTTTATTACTGTCCATTTGAGGGTTCCTTCTTTGTGGTTCAATTCGCGGGTGGAATAACAAAGCAGCATGCTGCTCTGATTAAGATGGATTAAAGGTAGTCGCGAAATAAGATTTAGGAAACTGACTTAAATCAGTCGACCTAATCATATTTTTTGATTAAAACCAAATTTCAGCCGATTTTTAGTGATTTCAGAGACAAATCCCGCCGTTCATGCCGCAACAGCCTCCCAGCGCAATTGCTGTGGCTGTTGCAGCAACTGACTGTTGAAAGGGTCAGCTACCGAATTTTTGCCACTGGACCGGGGTTAACAACCGGCGATATTTGACATCACAGCCTGTAGACACACTGTAATAAAACATTTTTTTTACATAAGGTTAGGTAATAGGTATAATCCGCGCGCTCATTAGCGCATAGAACACATCATCGGTGCGAAGCCGAGTGCCATGGACAACCTGGCATTTCCATCACCTGATACCTCTGTTTAATTTCCGGAGCCGGAGTTTGTTTTCGAAGTCTTTTGCAGGTATATCTTTAGCGCTTTACGCCGCCGTTTTTTTAGCCGGAACCCTGTTTGCTTCCAGCATTGCCCGTATCATAGAAGTTGGAAGTCTGTTTGACTTTAAACGATTACTTGTGATCTCAGTGATTGCCTGCTCGGCCTTTATCCTGAGCTCAGCACGCCAATTGCGCAGCACCGCGTTATCTGTAGAGTCTGTGATAGCGTTGCTGATATTCACTTTTGTTGGTTTTGTATCTGCGCTGACCAGTGCCTATCCTTATTGGAGCTTTGTGGAGCTGGCCAATATTGGTTTACTGGTGCTGGCATTTTTTATTTGCAATATTTGCTGTAGCACACTGTCAAAACAATCTGTGTTTCGCGCGGTCTATTGGTTTACAGTCCTGTTTTCACTGATTCTGTTATTACAGTTTTCACTGAAGCTTTCGCAACATCTGCTAGACGCAACGAAGCCCAGCATATTTAGCCTGATTTCTGGTTTTGACAATCCACGCATCTTAAACCAGTTACAGGTTATGTTACTGCCTTTGCTGTTTCTGCCTTTTTTACAAAGCCATCTGCGGCATTTTCAGCAGTTGTCTATGTTGTTAATGGCCGGCCATTGGATGGTGCTTTTGCAGACAGAAGCCCGAGGGGCCTGCTTATCTCTATTGTTAGCAGTGGGCTTGGTAAGCTGGTTCACCACACCGGTTGACCGCACTCTATTCTTGCGGGCTTTCTTCCGGTCGATGTTGCTGGGACTGATTTGTTGGGCGGTGTTTGTTGTCGCTTTTCCCTATTGGATGATTGGCGATACCAATTTACGTTTAAGAACCGGTAGTTCGGGTCGTTCCGAATTGTGGCTTTACACGCTTAACCGTATCCCCGAATACTTTTGGCTGGGGCACGGCCCGATGAGTTTTGCCTGGGATGACGGCAAACCTTTAGCAAACGCCCATCCGCACAATGCGTCTTTGCAAATTCTGTATGAATACGGTTTTATCGGATTTGCCACTCTGCTGCTGTGGATCTGCTATTTACTGATCACTGCGCTGAAAAAACTACGCAGTTCAGATCACCCACCAGCGAACACAATTGTGTTAATGGCCATCCTGTCGGCACTGTTCTATGCCCAGGTATCGGGCGTCATTGTTATGCCGTTGACTCAATTGATGCTGGTCTGTTTAATCGCATTTTATCAACCTCAAAGCGGGACCAGTTCTGTCTCAAACAGACAAAAGTGGATACTCAGTCTGGCCGCACTGGTGTGCAGTGTCGTATTGCTTTCTTCCTATG
>CBFGPY010000226.1:0-5436 GCA_965650755.1 uncultured Chromatiaceae bacterium
TGACTATCAGCGTTTTAATTGCTTCGCTAAAAAGCCCTGCACGTTTTTCAAATAAATCGTCTGGTTAGTTTCAGAGTAGAAGCCATGAGTTTCATCTTCAAAAACCATCCATTGGTATGGTTTCCCAGCTTTATCCAAAGCAGCTTTTAAGCGTTTGGCATGCTCAATTGGCGCCCGTTCGTCGCGCGCACCATGCATGATCAGCAGCTCTGCTTTGAGTTTTCCAACTTGCTGAACCGGTGAAAACTGTGCCAACTGCGCCGGATCTTCCCTCAAAAATTTCTGTTATATCTGCAAAAAAAGCTCACGAGCCCGTTGGTACACCCAAAGCGCCAGCGCCGGGTCATAACGCTCGCCTTCGTCGCGCATAAAAGCATGTTCGGCATTAACTTCATGCCAATCAAAACTGACGCCAGCCTGCTGCAGCTGTTGCTGGATTTGGCGCCGGCCAGCTTCCGGCACGTGCGGGTCTTGTCGGCCAAACACAAACACCAGATGCGCCTGAGTTTCACCGACCCGGGCTAAAGTCTGACCGGCAGCACCGGCCGGCAGGGTGTCACTATGCAAATCAGTCGGGTAAAGGCAAAGTGCTGCCTGAACTTCTTTTTGCAGCGCGGCCCGCAGCGCCAGGTGGCCACCAATACAGACGCCCATCGCACCTAATTTGCCATTCCATAACGGCTGCGTTGCCAGGTACTCAATCATGCTGCGGTTATCGCTGTCGTATTGCCCCAGCGGTTTGCTCCATTTGTCCTGGTTGCCTTTGTCCTTACCGGCATCGTCATAGGCGAGCACTGTACCGGCCGGATTCAGTTCGTGAAAAACTTCCGGTACCAGCACCAATATGCCTTGGCCGGCCAACATCGCAGCCATGCGCGCTATTGGCGCAGTGATCTGGAAAATTTCGGAATACAACAGCACGGCTGGGCAGCGCCGGCTGGTTTTTGGCTGATACAGCGCAACCCGCATCGGGCCTGTAGGCGTGGTTAATTCAACGCTTGTGGTCTGAACCTGCATGACATCCTCTGGAAGGCTTGATGGCTAAAACATAGAACTGCAGTCTACCTGCAACACCGCATTTTGCCCAGACCAGGATGTTCAAGCCTTTGTTTATGTGGTCGCAGCAGTGCGCGGAAAGGTCAGCCGCACCAATAACCCCGGTGGCTGATTCAATAACTCAATGCTGCCGCCATGTGATTCCATGATATCCCGGCATAAGGTCAGGCCAATGCCGGAGCCTTGTGGCTTGGTGGTATAAAACGGCACCAGCGCATGTTGCAGTACTTCTGCACTTAAGCCTCCGCCGTCGTCCTGTAGTTCCAGCACCAGCTGATGCGGCGACTCGCGAAAACTCAGCGTGGTGCCGGCATGACTGGCCCCGGCTTCCACTGCGTTTTTCAGCAGATTGAGTAATAACTGCGTCAGCTGCGCGCTGTCTAGAAACCAGTCCAACCGGGGCAAATCACCCAGTAACTCGAACTCATATTGATTTTGCAGGTTATTAATCAAAGTGGCGAAATGCACCAATGCCGGCTGTGGTGGCGGTAATTTGGCAAAGTTGAGATAAGCCTGTAAAAACTGATTGAGCTGGCGGGCCCGGTCGCCAATCACAGCAAACATTTGAACCAGTTGAGGCTGATCGGCCGCGCTGAATTCTGGCTTTTGCAACAGCCGGGCACCTGAATATGCCAGCGACGACATCGGTGCCAGACTGTTGTTCAGTTCATGCCCGATCACGCGGATAAGCTTTTTCCAGGCTTTAATTTCTTCGAGCTTAAATTCCCGCGTCATCGGTTTGAGCTGATACAACAAATGCTCACGTTGATTAAGCCGAAACGGGCTAACCGACAAATGCCAGACATTTTGCGCATCACCGGCATGGATCAGGCCCTGAACTCCCGCAGCACAGGCTTGCTGCAATTCTGGCCAATCCGCCAGCACTTCGGCAAAATAACTGCCATCAAAGCGCCGGCCATCGGACAATAAATGCCGGGCGGCCGGATTGCTGAACAGTACCCGGCCCTGCTCATCGGTCAACACTAAGGCACTGGGGTTGGTTTGCAGCACGGTATCCAGCAACAATTCGCGTTGATACAAAGTGGCGCGTTGCTGCGCCAGTTCTGCCGACATCTGGTTCAGCGCCTCGGCCAGCGGCGTTAATTCATGTAGCACAGCGCGGTTGGCGCTTAAGTTAAAACTCTGATCACGCAGACTGTCCGCCTGCAGATTCAGCGCCATCACTTCGGTATCCAGCTGCTGCAGGTAACCCCGCAACATCAGCCAGAGTAAAACCACCAACAGGCTATAGGCCAACCAGATGCCGTAATGAAAAGGAGTCAGCTGCCATAACACCAGCGCAAAACCAAACAGCAGCAAAGCACCGGCACTGTACAAGCCAACGCGGTTCAATTTAAGGCGCAGCAATGCCATAAAACTCCATACGCCGGTACAGCGCCTGACGGGTGATGCCGAGCGCTTTGGCGGCTCGCGAGACGATGCCCTGATGCGCGGCTAATGCCTGCTCAATGTCACTGCGCGCAATATCGTCCAGTGCCCGGCTTTTGGGCGTAGTGTCAGCCTCCAGCGCTAAATCTGCCGGCTGAATAAACTCACCCGGACATAACAACAACGCACGCTGGCAGACGTTTTGTAATTCCCGCACATTGCCAGGCCACTGGTATTGGCAAAGCAGTTGCTCCGCGTCCCGGCTCAGCGCTTTGTGCCCAGACAGAAAATGCCGCGCCAGTGGCAGAATATCGTCGGCTCGCTCGCGCAGCGCCGGGACCTGAAGCTGAACTACATTAATTCTGTAGTACAAGTCCTGCCGGAACTGGCCGAGCGCAATGGCTTTAGTTAAATCGGCATTGGTCGCCGACAACAACCGCACATCGACCCGGCGGGTCACACTGGAACCCAGCCGTTCAAACTCGCCGGTTTGCAGCACCCGCAGCAGCTTCATCTGGCCGGATAACGACAAATTGCCAATTTCGTCGAGAAACAAAGTGCCGCCGTCGGCGGCTTCAAAACGGCCAATACGGGCTTTGGTGAGGCCGGTGTATGCACCGGCTTCAGCGCCAAATAATTCAGCTTCCATTAGTTCGGCCGGCAAGGCGCCCATATTGACCTTGATCAGCGGCTTCGCTGCACGCGGCGAATTGGCGTGTAAAATCTCAGCAATGCCTTCTTTACCACTGCCATTTTCACCGGTAATAAGCACAGCAGCCTGCGACGGTGCCAGCTGCAACGTCATCTGTAGCAGCCGCTCCATCGCGGTGCTGGTGAAGACCAGTCCACACAAATCTTTACCGGCAAAGGCCTGCTGGCGTTCGCGTTGTTTACGCTCAGCGTCGCGTTGCTGGTCCTGCAATTGTTTAAGCTTTAGCGCGTTTTGCACCGTCATCAGCAAGCGTTGGTCGTCCCAGGGTTTGGCGATGTAATCGCAGGCGCCGGCTTTGACCAGCTCCACCACCATATCGAGCGACGTCCAGGCGGTCATCAGCACCACCGGCAGCTGCGGATATAAAGCCTGCAGCTGGTAAAACAGATTTTTGCCCTGACTGCCAGTCATTTCACCTTTGGCAAAATTCATATCCTGCAGAATCAGGTCAACCGGCTGGGCCTGCAACAAAGCCAGTGCCTGCGCCGGATCTGCCGCTGTGAGGACCTGATAACCTTCCAGGTGGAACAGGGTCAACAACGCGGCGAGTACCGCGTCGTTATCATCAATCACCAGTATTTTTGCCATTGTTTACAAAGTCTTAGTTGCGGTTGCCGGCGACACCCGGGTAGCGATAGTGGCAGGATACCACGTGGCAAGCGTGACACAACACATTAACATCAACAAGGCTGTCAGCGGTAACCAGACCGGTAGTGCCGGGATACTTATCACCAGCGCCAGTAATTGATTCAGCCCGACAGCGGCCGTCAGCCCCAGCACAGCGCCAGCGGCTGTGGTCAGCCAGTTTTCGGTCAGCATTTCCAATAAAATGCCTTGTTTGCTGGCCCCCAGCGCCCGTTTAATGCCAATTTCCTGCTGGCGTTTTAACGCATTAAAGTGAGCGTTGCTGTAACTGGAAATCATCGACACCAACAGCATCAGACCACTGAGTACCGCCAATAAGGTCGCCAGACCAAATTCATTACGAAACATCCGGTGTAACTGTTCGTCCATGGTCCGCACGGAAAAAATTTCAATATTGGTATCTACCGCTTTTAACACATCCGGCAGCTGACTGCGGACTTGTTCAGCCTGGCCCGGCGTAACCCGCAGGATCAGGCCATAACCCCAGGCAACTCCGTAAATCTGGGCTATTTGCAGCCGGTTATACATCACCCGCTCCGCATTACGCTGACCATAAAAGTCTTCGATGACAGCTGCAACAGGCCCGCTGTTAGTCAGCTGACCAATAGCCGATTTGCCCGGAAATACCCGCTCAGCCAGACTTTTGGTCAGCACTACCGGTATCACGGCAGAACCGTCCCAGGGTTGGATCTGTTGCGGGATCTCTCCTTCCAGCACATCCAGCTGTAACACCTGCAAAAACTCCGGTGACACCGTGTATTGCGGGACATTCTGCGTATTACTGCGCTCACGGTCGTTTTCATCATTGACGTTCCCGTTCGAACCACCGGTCATCAGTGGCGACTGGTTGGTAAAGGATACCGCGGCCACGTCCGGCATTTGCCGCACAGCGGCCAACTGCCGTTCCAGTAAATCAGCAAAGGCCGGATATTCCTGCAAATTTTTGCTGGTGGGTTTGAGCGACACATACAAAATATTGTCCAAATCCAGATTGGTTGGCTGGCGTAGCTGGTCCCATGTCTGCAGTGCTAACAAACTGCTGTTAGACAATAACGCCAGTGTCAACGCCAGTTGTACCAGCAATAAGCCACTGACGACTTTGCGGCGTAACATCGATTTAAAAATTAAATGCAGCGAGATCATGACTTATTCCTTCAGTTGCTGATTCAGCGCGCCAAAAGATGCACGCAAAGATGGATACAGAGTGACCAGATAGCTGCAGGTCAAAGTGAGACCCAGCAAACTTATTAACAAAGTCCAGTCCCAGCTGGAAAACAAACGGTTGGCCGGTAACAGATAATTCATCAGGCTGATGCTGCTATAGCCAATCAGTAACGCAGCAACAGAAGTGATCCCCGCCATCAACAATACATCGGCCAAAGCTTGCTGCTGAATGTGCCAGCGGCTGGCCCCCAGCGCACGGCGCAAACTGATTTCATATTGATTGGCGATATAGCGATTGAGCGACAAATGGCTGGCATTAAACAAACACACCAGTAAAAACAACAGAGTCACCAGCGCAAAGGCTTCAATATCACCGCCCTGCTGTTTGAAATGGCCCACAATATCTCGCATCGCTACCAGTTTATGGTTGACGGCGCTGGGGTGACGGCCAGCTTTTTTCTCATCATCGG
>CBFGPY010000227.1:0-5435 GCA_965650755.1 uncultured Chromatiaceae bacterium
TGTTGCCAGAGACGGCCGCGCAGTTGTCTCAGGCGTTGTTACAAGCCGAAACTGCCGGCCGGTTTCAGCATTTGCAAAGCAAACAACAGTTAGTCGATGAAGTGGGGGACTGGCTGCGTAGTGTAGGTAAAGACGGTCATTTGGGGCTGGAACTGACAGCGCGCTACGGCGAAGTGACGTTTATCCGCCATGAAACTGCAGAAAAACGCCGCAACAACTTTGCTTTTGAAAAGCTTGAGATCCTGCCCGGCAATATCGGTTATCTGAAACTAAACAAGTTTGTGCAGGCGGATGCGGCTTTTGACGTCGCGTCGCAGGCCCTGCAGTTTTTAAGCCGGAGTGATGCGCTCATCATCGACTTACGCGACAGTGCTGGCGGCTCGCCGCAGCTGGTGCGTTATCTGCTCAGCCATTTTGTGCCAGCGGACACCTTGTTATGGCAGCTGCAAAGCCGGGATGTAGGCGAACCGGAAGATATCAGGGCAAAAGTGCTCCTGCAACAACCGCTGCAGATGCCGTTGTATGTGCTGCAATCAGCAGAACAAGCCAGTGCTGCTGAGTTTTTCAGTTATGCCCTGCAGCAACAGGGCCGCGCCACAATCATCGGCGAAACCAGCGCGGGGCTTGCCCATTACACCGGCGCTATGGCGGTGACCGACTGGTTGTTTGTGCGCATCCCGCTGGCGCGGCCGGTGTTCCCGCAAAGCGGTGATAATTTTGAGCAACGTGGCGTGATACCGGATGTTAAAGTGCCGGCAGCACAAGCGCTGCAACAAGCGCTCATTCTGGCGCAACAGCGGCGGGAATAACGTTCTCAGCGCTAAAAAACAAAGCCCTCATTTCAACGAGGGCTTTTTTAACTTTCATCAGAACTGACAGCCTTACTTCGCTGCCTTTTCTTTGCCGTGTTTGGGGGAACGCGGGCCGTACAGGATGCCGTTGTGCATTTCCGGGGATAACAGCCGGTTTGAGGCGATCGCTGCGATCTGGAAGCCGGTATCCATGGCCGTTTCCATAATTTGTTTCACCGCCGCTTCGACTAACATGCCAACCAGGCCGCCGCTATTGCCACCGCCTTGTTCACTGCTCGACGCGCTGGCTTTACCTTCCCACAACAGGGCATTGGTTTTGCTGTCGGTTAAGCGTGCTTTGACCACCACCACAGTATCGCTGGACAATACCGCATAAGAAGTGCCGTATTCCTCGATGTCGATATAAAGCACCGCATCAGCGCCAAAAATCTCATTGAGTTTTTTCGGTGCCACAGCGTGAATATCTTCCGCGACAGTCAGGCCGTTGTTTTTAAAGGTTTCATTAACCAAAGCGACCGGGAACACATAATAACCGGCCTCTGCCAGCGGGACTGTCACGTTGGCCAGCACGCCGTAGGGCGCAATCACTTCAGAGGTGTGATTAGTTGGTGGTAACACCAGAATCGACTTCGGATTACTTTGTTTAAAAGCACTGTAATCCATCGGTGCCTGCGTGGTGGCACACCCGGCCATCAGCAGCGTCAGTGCACAAGCCAGAGATAATTTCAGCGTGCTCATGATTGACCTGCCTTAGCGTTTTTCAGTAAAAAGTCGATAAATTGGCTGGATTCCGGGTACGTTTGCTTTTCTTTTTGCAGATAACCCAGGCCGGTATCCCGTTGGCCACTTTGCAGATACAGGAAGCCCAGATGCGCATAAATACCAGGACCAACCTGCAGCTTGTTGCGGTTGGTTTCGCTGATGGTTTTTTCCAGCGCTTCGATTTGCTCGGTCACTGACGAATCTTCGTTTTTGAAGTGTTCGTAGACATTGGTCTGGTAAGAACCATAGTGATACAAGGGTTTAGTGCTTTGACAGCCGCTGAGTGCCGCGACAGACAACGCGGCAGCCAGCATTATTTTTACATCCATGTGTGTTGGTCTCACTGTGGTTGCCATTGGTTATTGCTGATGCCATTGACCAGATTGTTGACCGCTTCACGCAGGGCCAGGTCCAGTACTTTGCCATTTAATGTGGCGTCATAACCGGCAGTACCGCCAAAACCGACCACTTCGCGGTTCGACAGGCTGTATTCACCAGCACCCATCGCCGAGAACACCACGGCTGAAGTTTCCACATCAACAATATTTAACGCCACTTTGGCGTAAGCGATTTGTTCTTTGCCTTTACCTAAAATGCCAAACAGTTGTTTGTCACCGGTTTGTTTGCGGCCAAATTCGGTGACATCACCAGTCACCACATACTTAGCGCCGATGACATTTTGCTTCGCGCCGGCAAACTGCGCTTCTTGCGACAATTCCGCCATATTGGCGCGGTCCATCACCAGAAAACGATTGGTTTGTTGTAAATGCGTCATGAGAATGGTTTTGGCTTGTGAGCCTAACTGATCGACTTCAGCGTTAAAAATGCCATTTTGGAAATTCGAACGGTTTTGAAATTTTCCGACCACCAGTTTGCTTTTTGGCCCCTGATACGGCTGGTATGCAGCATTTACTTTTGGAGCTTCGATAGTGCGGGACGATTCGGTGGCGGTACAGCCGGCTAACACCACCAGGGGTAATGCCAGCGCAAAGGTACGGAAGGTACTTTTCATGTAAATTTCCTTTTTTGGTGAAAGTTGCAAAATGGTAACAGGACTCTTGCAGTTAAACACCGGAAATTTAAACTTTGGCTGAACAAGCGGTGTTTTTCTGTACTGCTTTTGCGGGGGGGAAGGATAAATATGGGCGTGACCCGGAGAGCACGCCCATTGTGAGGTGAACACTGTCGATGCGGTTAAAACACCCAGCGTAACCCGATGGCGGCAGCACTGTCGTGTTGGGTGTCAAGTTCGAGTTGCGTTGCCAGCAGATACGCAGTCAGATCTTTGCCGAGGCTATAGTCCGCGCCGACCGACCAGCTATGGCCTGCTTCGCTATGGCGGGTACGACTGTGGTCCTGCATAAATTGCAGTTTGTACGCCACCGCATCTCGCTTGAGCTGCACTTCAGCCAGCCAGGCATTTCCTTGCAGCGGTTTGGTTTGATGTTCACTGTGTTGCCACATCAGGCCGCCGGATAAAGTACCGAAGCTGGATTCGTTCAGCAGCGCATGCGCCAGCAAGCGGTCTGCACTGATGTTGTTCAGTTCATTGGCGCGGGCATAAGCAAAATAATAGGGCGCTTGTTTAAAAGCGGCGTCGCCGTAGCTGAGGGACCAGTCGTAACCACCGGCGGTTTCGTCGCTGGCACCGGTCTGGTAAGTCGCGCTCCACTGCCATAACCCCAGTTTCGGGCTTTGGTAACTGACGATATTTTCCAGCCGGTCTTGCCCGGGCGTCAGCTGCGCCATGTCGGCTAAGGTCTCGTTAAATAAGTCGATTTTGCCTTCAGACTTTTTAAACTTGCTGTCGTTTTTGCCAAAAATCAGCTCGCCGTAGGCTTTGCTGGCAACACCAAAATAAGTATTGCGACTGCCGAAGCGATGGCCTTTATTGCTGTCATCGAGGCCATTGACCTGCCACTCGTACACAGCAATCAGCTTTAAATCATCAGTCAGTGCCTGGTCGGCTTTAAGCCCAAGCCGGCTGAACGGCGCTTCGATTTGCCAGCCTTGGTCGGCATAACGCAGCAGGTTGGCATCGGTATACAGGGCCTGCACGTCAAGTTTACCGTAAAAATCCCAGTTAAAATCCTTGGCCTGCAGCGGCGCTGTCACTCCGGCAAACAACGCGGAAACTACCAGTAAGCGCTGCTTATGCATTTTGCGTCTCCGTGTTAGTGACGATGACTGGTGTGGCCGCCGGGCCTTGCGCCAGTTCGCGGTTCAGCGTGTCGCTATTGAGTTCACCGCACCATTTCGCTACCACCAAAGTTGCCACACCATTGCCAATCAGATTGGTTAAAGCGCGCGCCTCAGACATAAAGCGGTCGATGCCCAGAATTAACGCAATGCCGGCCACCGGCACAGAACCCACAGACGCCAGCGTGGCGGCCAGCACGATAAAGCCGCTGCCGGTCACGCCCGCCGCGCCTTTGGAGGTGACCAGCAAGACGGCCAGCAAGGTCAGCTGCTGAGTTAGATCCATCGGTGTATCAGTGGCCTGGGCGATAAATACTGCAGCCATGGTCAGGTAAATCGCGGTGCCGTCTAAGTTAAACGAATAACCGGTTGGGATCACCAGGCCGACCGTTGATTTAGTCGCACCGAGTTTCTCCAGCTTGGTCATCATCCGTGGCAACACAGATTCGCTGGACGAAGTCCCCAGCACAATCAGCAATTCTTCACGGATATAACGGATAAACCTGGTAATGGAAAAGCCGTGATAACGGGCAATAGCGCCCAGCACGATAAAGATAAACAGCAGGCAAGTGGCGTAGAAAGTGGCCATCAGACCGGCTAAAGACCACAGTGTGCCGATGCCATATTTGCCGATGGTAAAGGCCATGGCACCAAAAGCACCGATAGGCGCCACTTTCATCAGCATATGCACGATGGTAAACAGCAGCTCTGAGCTTTTTTCGATGTAAGTGAACAGGATATTTTGCCGGCCGCCGAGGCGCTGCAACGCAAAACCAAACAGGATCGAGAAAAACAGCACCTGTAGCATGTCGCCGCGGGCAAAGGCGTCAAACACGCTGGTTGGGATGATATTCAGCATGAAATCAGTGACTGTCTGCATCTGACCTGGCGCTGTGTATTTACTGATTGATTTTTGGTCCAGGCTCGCCGGGTCAATATGCATGCCGTTGCCGGGCTGCACCACGTTAATTACCACCAGACCAATCACCAGGGCGATGGTTGAAACAATTTCAAAATACAGCAGGGCATAACCGCCGGTTTTGCCGACCCGTTTCATATCTTCCATCCCGGCGATGCCAATCACCACAGTACAGAAAATGATGGGGGCGATAATCATCTTAATCAGTTTGATAAAGGCGGTACCCAGCGGCTGCATCGCCGTGCCGGTGTCGGGATAAAAATGTCCGAGTGTGATACCAATGGTGATGGCGAGCAGCACCTGAAAATAGAGGCTGGAAAACAGCCGGCCTGTTGCTTGTTTCATCTTGTTCTCTTTTTAGGTTGGCGGAGGAAATCTCCCTGTCGTATGGACAGAGGCAAAGGCTGGGCCAGAACTTGATTGGTTTAAATGTCTTTATTTATTAGATGGTTAATTTATGGTTGACGATTGCGGCGTTTGCATTTGTGTGGATTTCCGCACAGGTTGATCTAGTGTTTGTCACTTTTTCCGCCGGTGGCTGGAAAGAGGGAAGATTTGTTATGAATGGTCGCGATAAAAACGGTCTTGTGTCCATTGACGTGGATTGTTTTCAATATAAGCGGTTATGACCTGTCGTGAATTTTCATTACGGACGACATGCTCAAAGTAATTTCGCTGCCAGAGTCTGGAGCTCAGTAAGTGTCTGGTTTGCTGCCAGCAGATTGATTTCAGAGCACCGATGC
>CBFGPY010000228.1:0-5423 GCA_965650755.1 uncultured Chromatiaceae bacterium
GCGCAACGGCTGGTGCTGAGTAATGGCCGGCGTTATGCAGGTTCTGTTGATTCACCGCAGTTTGATGTACTGGAATTTGGCCGCTACGACATTCAAATCCGTGAACAACAAGTCGAGCAACGCCGGCGCAAACTCAGTTCATTACCCACGGACCAGCTGCTGGCGGTCAATAGTGCTGAAGCCAAAGCCGAATGGCACTGGCGGCTGGCGATCCCGATTTCTATCCCGATTCTGATGCTGCTGGCGGTCCCGCTCAGCCGGGTGAATCCGCGTCAGGGTAAGTTTGGTAAGTTATTGCCAGCTTTAGCATTATTTCTTGGCTATTACATTTTACTGATCGTCTGCCGCAACCTGATTGAAAACGAGAAGATCCCGGTGGCGCTTGGCATGTGGTGGATCCACGGCCTGGCGTTGGCGCTTGGGGTGTTTTTGTTATTACAAAGCCGCGCCGGTTATCAGCGTTTCACTGCACGCCTGAATGGCCGGGGCCGGAGTCAGCATGCTTAAAATTATTGATGTTTATATTGGCCGGATCATTTTATCCACCACCTTATTGAGCCTGACCGTGCTTTTGGTGTTATCCGGTATGTTCCGTTTTATTGACCAGCTGCGGCTGACTGATCGCGGCGACTACACAGTATTAGTGGCCGCGATGTTCAGCCTTTTTACTATTCCCGGTGATTTGGTGACCTTTTTTCCGATGGCGGCGTTAATCGGCGGGCTGATTGGCCTGGGCATGCTCGCCAGTAACAGCGAACTGGTTGTGATGCAGGCGGCAGGTTTGTCGCGGCTCAATATCATCAGTTCGGTAATGAAGACCGCCTTGCTGATGATGGTATTGGTGATGGCTGTGGCCGAGTGGGGCGCGCCGACGGCGGAAAAATTTGCCCGCGAACTCAAAGCCAAAGCCATTTCCGGCGGTGATTTATTAGCGGCTCAGCAAGGGGTTTGGGCCAAAGATGGCGACGATTTTGTCAATATTCGTCAGGTATCGGACGGTGGTGATTTAAAAGACATCACTATTTTTGAATTCACGCCGGATTTAGCCTTGCAGGCCATTGTGCATGCACGCACCGCTGGCTTTTTTAATGGCGTCTGGCAGCTGCAGGATGTCAGCCGCTTAGCCTTTCGGGATGAAAAAATTGAAAAACATCATTGGCCTGAACAGCGCTGGCGCTCAACATTAACGCCGGACAAACTCGGTGTGATGTCGATTAAACCTGAGCTGCTGAGTTTAAAAGGTCTTGCTGAATATATCGAATACCGTCAGGTGAACCAGCAGGAAAGCAGTCGGTATCAGCTGGCCTATTGGCGCAAAGCTACCCAGCCGCTGACGATAGTGGCGATGTTGCTGCTGGCGTTGTCGTTTATTTTTGGCCCGCTGCGTAGTGTGACTATGGCGGCCCGGGTGCTGATGGGGATTTTGACCGGTTTTGGTTTTTATATGGCCAACGAAGTGTTTGGCCCGGTGGCGCTGGTGTATCAGTTGCCCCCTTTATTAGGCGCCATCGCGCCCAGTGCCTTGTTTATCGGGGTTGCAGTCTATTTGATGCAAAAACGCGGGTAGCTTTGCTACCGCGCGTCCCGGTGTAAATTCAAAGCGCTGCTTTGTTCTTTGGTCAGTACCACCACAATAGTGCCGGCGAGCTGGTCTTGCAGCGCCAGACCTTTGCCCCAGCGCAGCCACAACCAGAAATTGCCGATGCCACCCAGAGATGTCAGTAAGCGGATACAAGCCTGACGCAGTGTTACAGGCTTACCGTCGGCGCTTAACAACAACATCCGCCAGGCACGCATGCCCAGCGTCTGGCCGGCTTTGACCCAGAAATACAGATAAAACCACAAGATACAGGCCGTACTATACAGCTGAAACCACAGCGCATGTTTTTGAATATATTCAGCTTCGTCCTGATAACCCTGCAGCGAAATCACACCGGCTTTGGCTAATAAGGTCACAGCGCCAAGTGCCAATGCCATAGCAAACATCCAGATGGCACAAATGACCAGCAGGTCATACATGATGGCGGACAAACGGCGCAGCAGGCTGGCACGGGGGGCTTCAGTATACATAGAGACTCCAGTTCAGAACCGCCGGCAGTCTAACATGACGGCTTGGCAGGCGTCAGCCACGCTGGTTAATCCGACTTGTGCGCTGGGTAAATTTCAGGCAGATTGACAGCGTTGTCAATTTCACAGGAAAGCACCGATGTCCGTTCTGTTTAGCCGAATCAACAAGCAACCCAGCCTGCAAATACTGGGCATCAGTTTATGCGTGCTGATTTTCAGTCACAATGCCGCCGCAGAAAGTCCCTGCACCAGCACTGCGCTGCAGGGCAGCTGGGAACTGCAGTCAGCGATTTACCGCGACCAAAGCGGCAAAGTGGTTGGTGAAATCAAAGGTCAACAAACCAAAAGCCGCAAACTGATTGCCGGCCGCTATTTCAGTTTTATTACCTGGCATCCAGACGGCAAGTTTGAAGTGGCCGCCTCCGGCAGCTTCAGTGCCGACGCGAAAGGCTACCACGAACAGATCGATGCCACTTCATTGCCCCGGTTACAAGGCAAAACCTATCATTTTCAGTGCCAGATTGACGGCGAAAAATGGTTGCACCAGGGCCTGGAAGACGGCATTCAGATCGAAGAGCACTGGCTGCGGGTCAGCCGCTAAGTGCTGTAACAGATGCGGCGGAATTTGCATCCGCTGCGTCTGTCGCGGGATGAGTTGCTGCAAAATTGCGCAATTGATTGTCCGCACTGAGATTTTACTTGCAGGGGCGGGGTGGCTTTGTATAATGCGGATGTTTACTCCAGCAAGATCCCCCTGAATGCCTAGGTGGCGAAATCGGTAGACGCAGCGGATTCAAAATCCGCCGATGAATAATCGTGTCGGTTCGAGTCCGACCCTAGGCACCAATACTACTGCAGTCCCATTAAATTTAATCAAGTTGCATTTCTTAGAGTTGACACTTTTTTAAGTCATTGACCTGGTTAGCTTTGGCATTTTTTCTACCGAAAACACCTTAACCAATTTCGTATTTTCAATCCTGTTTGCTGTCAGATCCTTTAAGGCACTCACGTTTGGCTGGTTTGCTGCAGTTCTCAGAATTTTTCTGAACACCGGCGTAATACGCCGTGCTGAAATGACAGCAATCTGACTTTTTGTTTTGTACTAATGACAACTCCTGCTTACATCGAATCGCGGTTACGCGAAATTAACCTACTGAAACGTAAAATCACTTTTAACAACATACCGGCGTTTTACCACGGCGTTGCGACATCGCTCGGTATGGCTGAAGGCATGTTCAAATACGGTTTTGATAATTCGCTCGACACTCTGCTCGACAAACGAAACTGGAATCTGAAGCTGTTGGGCGGGACGGACGACGGTTTTGGCAATATTCAGTGCGAAACACCACCGCGCATCAGCATCTATAAAGTGTTCACGGTGCACGGTTTTGAAATTCACTGCATTCCGTGGCTGGGCCAGAAAGAAGTCGACCGTGACCTGAATCGACATGATCAGTTTGAATTTAAGTACTGGCGGGCAGGCAGCATGAAAGTCGTTTTTCGGATCGCACAACTACATACTTTTATCCGGATGTACTTCGAACACGGTGATGAAGCGGATCTACAGTTAATCCGCTTTGCGCATAACCTGACTGAAGATTTTATTGAACAGCTAGAGCCGAAATTCCGCACTCAGAAGGTGTACGGCGTGTCTGTGAAAAATTTTTTTGATTTTGCCGAGAAAAAAACCAAGGCAGGGGAGGATGTATACCTGCCGTCGGTGTATTCGTTGGAGGATTAGATCGTGGTCATTCCACCGGATAACTCAGACATCAGCTTGATGCAGGTATTACTGTCGGCAGTGCTATGTTGAATAAAAAGCCTGAAATTTCAAAACGAGTCGACATTGTACCACCCGCTGCCCAAATCCGTTCCTGCAAATTTTTAAGGCCAAACCCTGCTGTTGCAGAAGTCTGCTCATCTACAGCGCGGGTGCCGATATTGTTCTCAACCGTCAGATAACATTGCCCATCTTTGACTTGGAGAGTCAGGCAACACCAGCTGGCATTGGCGTGCTTAGCGACATTAGTCAGTGCTTCTTGTGCTGCCCGGTAAAGCAGAACTTTTAATGGCCCAGGTAAAGCATCAACATTACAGTCAATGTGGTGGCTGTAGTTGATATGAGCATGACTGAGCATCTCTGGCAGTGGCCCTTGAGTCAGGCTGACGATGAGACCTTTTTCTTCCAGCAGGCGTGGCGTGAGCTGGTGCATCAACCGGTAAATGGAGTCGTACAGGGTATCGACGGTGTGACTTAGTTTCTCCAAGCGCTCGTTTGATTCCTGTCGTTGCAGCGCTTTGATCTGTAACTTCAGGCCCGTAGCTACCTGCCCCAGTTCGTCGTGTAGCTCGTTGGATACGACCTTACGCTCATATTCAAGTACGCTTGAAAACTTCTCAGACAGTTGTTGATTTCGTTTGGCGAGTTCAGCTTGTTCCTGCACATTTTGCCGCAGGTGTTGAGTCAGGCTTTGCTGCGTCGACATTAAGGCACCGAATAACAGGATGGCGATATTGATCAGCAACACAAATGCCTGTAACTGCTGCATGGTTAAGGTGCCGGATTGGCCATAGAGGGTAAAAGCAGTCGCAAAGTTGATGGTAAAAAGTGCCAGCACAGCACCGGACCAGCCGGTTAAATAACAGAGCATGGCGGCGGGGAACAGGCTTAAAGATAGCACCAGATAAAGCGCATCCGGCTCGTCTCGAAACAGGAAAAATGCCAACACAATCGGAACGAGTGGGCTGATAGTCAGCCAGCTATTTGTAGCCACATACCAGATTCGTTTTCGGTCCTGCCACCCTTGCCATAAACCCAGTAGCGGGGTTGCCAGCAGAAAAATACCAATCTGATTGCCGCAGATAAAGGACCACCAGATCGGCAGTTTTTGCTCAGTCGGAATATTCTGATAGAAGGGGGTGAACCCGACGAGTGCAGTGGCGCTTATTATCGAATCCAATAACATCAGGGTCAGCAGCAATATCACATACTTTGTTTTGTGGAGTTGTATTGCAGGCCAATAGTGCTTGAACCAGTACACCGCCAACAACATCAGTCCTTGTTTGCTTAAATGTCTCAGCACTGCCCCCCAGACCTCGGGAAGGGCGTTGCCATAGCCAATAGTGATACTGCGCTGGCAGAAAAACTCGGTGACGATGATTGTCGGCCAGTAGCGCCAAGGCAGTATTAATAAGAACGCAAAACGAAGACCTGCTGGCATGTACCAGGCCGACCAGCCCTGATGGGTAAAGAAGTTACGGGAGAAAAAGTAAAAACACAAAAAGGCTGTGCCATAAAGCAGCACCACAGCCAGATGCCGCAAAAGCAGTGCAGCTGCGTTATCGGTGCGGAAAAA
>CBFGPY010000229.1:0-5422 GCA_965650755.1 uncultured Chromatiaceae bacterium
GGTTTTGATATGGGCGTCGGCGCTTTATTAAAAGTGGTCGGCAAGGACGATATGGACCGGCGCGTGATGATTAACGCTGTCGCACCGCATTGGGACGGTAATCAGGTTTGGCTCATCACTGCCGGTGGCGCCTTGTTTGCCGCCTGGCCGCCGGTGTATGCCACCGCTTTCAGTGGTTTTTATCTGGCAATGATGCTGACTTTGGCCGCTTTGTTTATGCGTCCAATTGGTTTTGATTACCGCTCCAAGCTGGAAAACCCGGTCTGGCGCAGCAACTGGGACTGGGCGCTGACCTTTGGCTCGGCCGTGCCGCCAATCATTTTCGGCGTGGCCTTTGGTAATTTGCTGCAAGGGGTGCCGTTTCATTTTGACGAATTGCTGCGTATCAAATACACCGGTAGCTTCTTTGCGCTGTTAAACCCATTCGCCTTGTTGGTCGGTGTGCTGAGTCTGCTGATGTTTGTCAGTCAAGGCGCGGCTTATCTGCAGATGAAAACTGAAGGTGACTTGCAAAAACGCAGTCAAACCGTGGGTTTTATTGCTGGTTTAGGCGCTGCCGCTTTATTTGTACTGGCCGGTGTCTGGCTCAATGCCGGTATTGATGGCTATGTGGTCACCAGTGCTCTGGATGGTAACGCTATTAACAATGCGGTCAGTAAAACCGTTGAAGTGCGCAGTGGCGCCTGGCTGCAGAATTTCGCCGACTATCCGCTGCTGTGGCTGGCACCAGTATCAGGCGTGGCGGCATTTGCGCTTAGCGGCTTGTTGAGTAAAGCCGGCAAAGGCGCGCTGGCATTCCTGCTGACTTCATTAGGTCAGGCTGGGGTGATTTTAACTTGTGGCATCGCGATGTTTCCTTTTGTGATGCCGTCGAGTTCAATGCCCAATCACAGCCTGACCATGTGGGACGCGACTTCAAGCGAACTGACATTAAAGATTATGTTCTTTGTTGCCTGTGTCTTTGTGCCTATTGTGCTGGGTTATACCATCTGGAGTTACATCAAGATGTTTGGCCGGATTAACGCGCAGCACATCAGCAACAACAGCCATTCACTTTATTAAAAGGACAAGATTATGTGGTATTTCGCCTGGATTTTAGGGGTCTTGCTGGCCTGTTCTTTTGGCATTATCAATGCAATGTGGCTGGAATTAAATGGCTACGCCGAAGAGGACTCAGGTTCTGAGTAGGTCTGCACCGCCTAAATCTAAGCCAAATCATGCCAGAACCTTATTGCAGCAGTGGTTGAAGCCGTACCGGCCTAAACTGCTGCTGGCAGTATTTGCAGCGGCTTTGTCAGTGCCGCTGTTGCTTTGGCAAATGTGGTGTCTGGCGCTTATTGCTGACGCCATGCTGGCCGCAGCAATGAATGCCGCAGCTTTGACTTCCGGCACGTCTGCTGCGGCAGTTCCATTTTCGTTATTGTGGCAGTTTGCTATGGCCTTTGTGCTTCGTCAGCTTTGCCTGCTGCTGCGCGATGGCCTGACGCAACAAAGCAGCCGGTTATTACGCACCAACCTGCGCCAGCAGCTGCTCAATAAGCTGGCGGCGCAAGGCCCGGCGCGGCAACGCCTGGGCAGTGACGGCTTTTTATCTACCGTGCTGACCGAACAAATCGATGCGCTGGATGGCTACATCAGCCGGTATTGGCCGCAGTTATTTCTGGTGATCTGGACGCCACTGTGTATCGCTTTCGCGGTGGCCTGGCACAGTGTGCTGGCCGGTTTGCTATTACTGCTGACCGCGCCGCTGGTGCCGTTGTTTATGGTGTTAGTGGGGCGCGAAGCCAGTAAAGCCAGCAGTGAAAAACTGGCCGAGTTAGGCCGGATGGGGGGGCGGCTGTGGCAATTTTTGCAGGGTCTGACGCTGCTGCGCCGGTTAAATGCCATCCCGCAGGCCACAGCACAGCTGGAACATGCCACCGAGCGTTACCGCAGCAGCTCGCTGCATGTATTGCGGCTGGCGTTTTTGTCGACCGCAGTGCTGGAATTGTTTGCGTCGCTGGCCATAGCGTTGGTAGCGTTGTATTTAGGCCTGGGGCTTTTGGGTGAATTGCCCTGGGCCAAAGGCGAAGTGCCGGTGGCTTTTGCGCCGGCATGTTTTATTCTGTTATTGGCGCCGGAGTTTTATCAGCCGCTGCGCCAGCTTGGCAATGATTATCACGCCAAAGCCCAGGCTGAAGCCGCGGCGCTGGCGCTCAAACCTTTGTGGTTATTGCCAGAACCATCCGTTGGCACAGTGTCCGGCAGCCTTGTCAACACCAGCCTTTCCAACACCAGTCAGCACAGCCCAAGCCCGCACGAGCAGGCGCAGCCGCTGCTGCAACTGACGCACATCCGGCTAGGTCATGCGGATCGGCCGCGGTTAATGATCCCGGTATTACAAATCAACGCCGGTGAGCGCTTATTGCTCCGCGGGGATAGCGGCAGTGGTAAATCGTCCTTTCTGCAACTATTGGCCGGTTTTGCCGACTTTGACGGCGGCTATCAATTCGCTGGTCAGACTGTTGACACTGCAAACAGGCCACAGCTGTGGCAACAACTGAGTTATCTGACCCAAACACCGGAGTTATTTGCCGGTACTGTGGCGGAGAACTTACGGATGGCGTTGCCGGCAGCGACAGACGCAGCTTTGCTGGCTGTGTTGCAGCAAGTTGGCTTACTGGCGGAATTGGGTAAGGCCATGGCGCTCGACTATCGCTTAGGCGAAGCCGGCCAGGGTTTATCCGGAGGGCAACAACAGCGGCTTTGTCTGGCGCGCCTGTTACTGGCTGACCGGCCCTTATGGTTGCTGGACGAACCTTTTGCTGAGCTGGACCAGGACACAGCGGCTGATTTGGCCGTGTTGCTGGCGAAACTCAGTACCGGCCGGACGTTGCTGATCGCCAGCCACCAGTGGCAGCAACTTGGGTTCCTCGATGGAGTTTTATTGTTCAGCCGCGGCCAGCTGTTGGGCCGTCGTGACATCGGGGATTTAACATGAGCGCGCGTGCACCATCGGGTATCCGCCTGCGGGATTTATGGCTCCGTCACAAGGCGGGCTGGAGCCTGAGTTTCAGTTTAGGCCTGCTGACGGTGCTGGCGACTGTGGCGTTGCTTGCCTGGTCCGGCTGGTTTATCAGCGCGGCTGCGGCGGCCGGTGTCGGCGTCAGTTTTAACTATTTAAGACCCGGCGCTTTAATCCGGTTGTTTGCGATTGTGCGCACCGCGGGCCGTTATGGCGAACGGGTGCTATCGCATGCATTGGTGCTGCGGTTACTGGCGGTGCTGCGGCTGCAACAGTTCGTTGCATTGGCGCAGCGGCCCGGCCAAATCGCTGTGGCCGGCGGCGATCGGTTACAGCGGTTGATCGCCGATATCGATGTGCTGGATCAGTTGCCACTGCGGCTGTTAAATCCACTGGGTTATGCGGCTTTGCTCTGCGCGGCTTTTTTACTCCTGCTGTTACTGCTGTTACCTGACGCGTTCTGGCCGGTCGCAGGGCTGTTACTGTTATTGCCGTTGGCGATGATAGCGGTCGCCGGCATTGGCGCGCGCGGGCCTGTGCAACAAGCCGCTGCGGAAGTGCAGCTGCAGGGGCAACGGCGTGGCCTGCTGCTGGAAAATCTGCAGTTGCTGACCACTTTATTAACCACCGGCCATTGGCCTGAGCGCCAACAGCAGTTTATCCGGCTCGATCAACAAGTGCTGCAGTTACAGCAACGCCAGCAACTTGGTCAGTTGGCAGTACAGTTTGCGCTGCAGCTGCTGATGCTGGCGGGCCTCTTGGCTTTGTGCTGGCCGATGCTGGCGGCCTGGCAGGACGGGCTGGCGTTTCCGCTCGCGGTGCCACTGTGGCTGGGATTAGTGCTGGGCTGGCTGGGTCTGACAGAGTTGTTGCTGCCACTGCTATTTATTCCACAAAGTTATGGTCAGCTCCGGGCCGCGCAGCAGCGTTGCAATGCGCTGGCCGGCCCTGACGAAGCGCTGACTTCGCCGGATGAAAATCTGGCCGTTGCGCCGGACGTGCAGCAGTCAGTCCATCTGGAGCTGAAGCAGTTGCAGTTTGGGTTTTTGCTGCCGCTGGGTGAGGTCAGTGAAACCTTTCAAACTGGCGATGTGGTGCTGCTCAAAGGGCCATCCGGCAGCGGTAAAAGCTGTTTACTGCAGACTCTGGCGGCAGAAATACCTGCTTTAGGTGGTGTTGCGTTGTTGCAGCGGCTGGAGCTCACACAGTGGCCAACAGCAGCGTTGTATCGCCACATCGGCTATTTGCCGCAGCGGCCTTATCTGTTTGGCCTGTCGGTAGCAGCGGATTTACGGCTCGCTAAACCACAGGCGACGGATGAAGAACTTGTGCAGGTATTGACGCTGGTCGGGCTGGATGACTGGCTGGCGCACCAACCTCAAGGTTTATTAACAGTGCTGGGTGATTACGGCGTGGGCTTATCCGGCGGCGAATTAAAACGTTTTGCGCTGGCGCGTTTACTGCTGCAAAAACCAGCGGTGTTACTGCTCGACGAACCCTTCGCCGGTTTGCAACCACAACTGGCTCAGCAGCTATTACAGCGGCTGGCCGCGTTTCAACAGCACGGCATTTTGATTATTGCCAGCCATCAGCAACAGCAGGATGAGGTGTTTAACCGGGAATACAAAATCGATGTCGATAAATGATTATGAAAATCAATAGCCTGCAGAAATCGCAGGCCAATTTCTAGAAATGTTGTTCCGGTTTTTTTTCATTTGAAATTTGTGTCAATGCCCCTCCTGACCTATACCTGAATTTCGACTTTAGATAAATCCGAGGTTTTTTCATGCTGGATGCTCAGGTTGCTCGTTTATCCCGCCAGTTTTTCAAAGTATTCTTATGGTTAATGGCTTTGCACTTCGGCGCTGCGCAGGCCGCTATTACTGCATATGTCACTTACCAGACTCATGCTGAGTTTCTTGCTCGCGGCAATCCGGCGCCAGGTCAGGTGATATTCTTTCGTTCGAATACACCGCGCAACGATGGAGTGTATGACGAAGTTCCGAATGGTAATAATGCGCGACTAAATCTGAGTGGTAATGTCACGAATAGTGCAGTAAACCTTGGTTCTACTGCCGGATATTTCACCGTAGTCTATAACCACAATAATGCTGGCCAAGCCACAGGTTGTACAACCAGTCCTATTACTTTCACGACCCAACAATATATCGCTGATGGTGGAACCATTAACGTAACTGTAACCTGTACCCTGCCAGATACCACTGGCCCGGAATTTGTCAGTGCAGCGACAAATGCGGCGGGCACTCAAATTGACATTACCTATAATGAAGACATTGATTACTACGGTGATGGCTCGGATTTTACGCTTAAAGAAGGTGGCGTTACCCGTACTCTCAGCTACAACACTTACAACAGCACAATTCTCACACTGAATGTTTCTCCGGCACTGTCGAGTGG
>CBFGPY010000230.1:0-5413 GCA_965650755.1 uncultured Chromatiaceae bacterium
ACGGCCATCAGCATCAATGTGCTTGGCAATGATACTGATGCGGACAGCGACCCACTGAAAGTGGTCAGTGCCAGCGCGCTGACCGGCACAGTGACTATCGAAGCGGACAACCGGCTGCGGTATACGCCAAAAGCCGGCTTCAGTGGTACTGATACGGTCAGTTATCGGGTCAGTGACGGATTTGGTGGTGAGGCGAATGGTCAGGTGAATGTGACGGTGACGGCTTATCAGTCTGTTACTGTCAGTAATAAGTCTTCGGGTGGTGCGGCATCAGCGCTGTGGCTGACGGCGCTGCTGTTGCTGGGCGTTGGACGTCGTTATGGCCTGCTGCTGTTGCTGCCGCTGGCTGGTGCAGTGCAGGCGGGTGACTGGCAAATCCAGCTCGGCGCAGGTCAAAGTAAAGTGTCGCAGTCGGATGCTGTGCTGCAACAGGCGTTGCCTGCGGGGACAGTGCGCAGTATAGATGATTCAGATCAGGCGCTGAGTCTGAGCCTGCAGTATCAGCTATTTGATCGGCTGGATGCAGAAGTGGGTTATCTGGACCTTGGTGAAGGCAAGGCGGAGATTGTGGCGGATACGTTGACGCCGGCTCAGTATCATCAGGCCGTGCGGCAGCTGACGCCAGTGCTGGGGGATGGGGTCTTTGCGGGTCTGCGGATTGGTTTATGGCAGCAATACGGCTGGCGCCTGCAGTTGCCGCTTGGCATGTTCAGCTGGAAAAGTGATCTCAGCAGCACGATGAACGGCAGTACATTGGCGAGTGAAACGGACGGGACGGACCTGTATTATGGTCTGGCGCTGCAGTATCTGCACGACGCACATTGGGCAGCGGGCATCAGCTGGCAGCAGGTCGCGCTTGAACCTGAAGACGTCCAGGCGTGGCAATTCACCCTGAGTTACCGCTTCTGACGAACAGGCATTTGAGCGTCGAATAAGAGTAAAAAGCCGCTGTTGTCAGCGGCTTCTTTTCCGGCTGAAGACACCCCGGTTTAAACCAGGTTTGTGCCGTATTCAGCCTGCGCTTCTTGCTGCAGGGCATTTAATCCAACAAAGACCGCCTGACTGGCAGTTTCCATATTGCTGTAGCAGCTCAGAATATATTCTTGTACGGCAGCCTCTCCCTGCCAGTCCAAATCAATTGAATCGAGCATCTGATGCACGCTGTGATGTACTTGCTGATGTGGTTGTTCCAAAACCCGGTAACTGGGCAGGTGACCAAATAAAGTTCGGCCGTCGCCTTGGTACCATTTACCCATACGGCAGTGTTGATGGTCGACTTTGACCGCAGTGGCTTCTGCGCTTTGGCTACCCGTGTTAAAAGCAGCATAGGCATTTTGCTTGTAGACAATATGATCCACTTTGACCAACGACGTGAAGGTGGTAATACGGGCTTTTTGTACTTGTTGCTGCGCTTGTCCGGCGTTTACGGCCAATGCCACGAAACTTTGTTGCAGTGATCCCAGTTGTTGCATCATGACGCCGGCACTTTCATTCAGTTGTTGCTGATGATGCAGAATACCTTCACTCTGGCGCTGGAATTGACCTACGACCTGATTAATGTCTCCGGTGGCTTTTTTCGTATGTTCGGCCAGCGTTTTCACTTCCTGTGCCACCACCGCAAAACCACGGCCATGCTCACCAGCACGGGCAGCTTCAATGGCGGCATTTAATGCCAGCAGATTGGTCTGGTCGGCAATATTGCCAATCAAATCCAGAATGCCATTGATTTGTGCGCCCATCGCATTGAGCTCAATCACTGCGTCGCGGCTTTGTTCGGTCAGCTCTTTGTTCAGCGCAAAACTTTCCATTACCTGCGCGATAGTGGCACTGCTGTCAGTCGCCCGTTCGGCTGTTGCAGAGGCAATTTGACCAATCTGGACTATCTGTTCCGTGATTTGTGACAAATCCTGCTGGGTCATATGCAAATTACTTTTAGTGTTTAATGCATTCATCGACTGCATTGACGATAACAGGCGGTTTTTCACCACGTTGCGGTAGTTTTGTTCAACTTGTTCAATAGCCTTATTGATATCAATTAAGGATTGCCTGAAGCCGCCAGACATCCCGCCGGACTGTGCGGGCCGGCCAAAATGTTCCTGTTCGACCCGGGCAAAGGTGGTTGCGACTTCGCGGAAATAAGTCTCCAGCTGGTCAAACATTTCATTGACCTCCCAGGCGACCTGGCCGACTTCACCCATGTTAGGAACTTGCGTGATCCGGGCGCTGAAATCGCCATCGCGGGCATTTTTCAGAATATCGCGGATTTGTTGCAAAACCCCAAGAGGAACTGCGACACGCCGGAAAGCGATGACACTGCCTACCACCGTTACTATATAAAGGCCCCAGGAGACAAACCAGGGGATTGCGGCAATGCTGTTCAGGCTCAGGATCAGAAGTAAGATCAGATTAAAGCTGACCAGCAACAACGCAAATTTAGAGCCCCAGAACAAATTTTTCATAGCTGCCAAAATCCTTTTCAATCATTTGGATCAACCAACGCATGGATTGTTCACCACGGTCGGAGGGGTGTTGTTGTTCGATTTGCCGCATCTGCTGGTAAATAGGGATGACTTTGCCGACGGCTGAGGGCTTTGGTTTACGCCGGCAGGAAAAATAACCTGTGTGTCGTTTTTGGGCATCAAGCACCGGTGACACATTGGCAAAGACCCAGTAATTGTCGCCGTTTTTCGCTCTGTTATTGACGTAGGCAAAGCACTCTTGACCGGCAGCGATTTGTTGCCACATGAACTTAAACAAGCCTTTGGGCATATCAGGGTGACGCACAATATTTTGTGGTTGCCCCAGCAGCTCAGCTTCGCGATAACCGGAAATTTGCATGAAAGTCCGGTTGGCATAGCTGATGATGCCTTTTAAATCCGTTTTGGTGACGATAAAAGACTCCTCGTCCAGACTAATCTCGCGACCAGTCAATGGCGATTTTGACTGCATAGGCGGTGGTTCTCCCAGCTTGGTTTGACACGGCCGCAACAGGTCTTCATTTAAGAAAACATGGTGCTTTGTCAGGTGACATATTTTGTTCCGAAAGTTTAGATGAAACGATTTTGCATTGTCGGCCTATTCCCCAAAGTACTGACATAGATCAATGGCTTCACACATTACTCGCAATGAGACCAATCACTGCAGACGTCGATTAAATACTTTGCGGCAAGGCCCTGCGCTGTGATTAACTGGTTTTATCGTCGTGAAAGAGCCAGTAGCCACGGCCTGGTTGCTCAGCAGAAGGACATCATCTTGGTATTCAATCGTTGTACGCTGGCCTTGTTGCTGGCAGGTTTGACAGGGACGGCGAATGCCGACAGTTTTTATCAGCTCGATTTGACCGGCCATGATCGGCATCAGCTCGCCGTCAGCGCGCGTTTTGTGGTGGCAGACCCGGCGCCGTTGGTGCTGCAGATGTCGTCTGCCTCGCCGGGTCGTTATGCCCGCCATGACTTCGCCAAGAATATTTATGCGCTTAAAGCGCTGGATGGACAGGGCAATCCACTGCCTTTAGAGCGCCTGTCGCCGACCCGCTGGCAGGTGAGTGGTCACCAGGGCGAAGTACAGGTTAGTTACCTGTTATTCGGCAATCATGCCGATGGCACTTACAACCAAATTGATAGTCGCCATGTGCATTTAAATATGCCGGCAGCATTATTGTTTGCACCAGCGCTGCGGGCGGCGCCGGCCACCGTCAGCCTCAAAGCGGTGCCACAAAGCTGGCGTACGGCAACCCAGCTGTATCCGCAGCCGGATGGCAGTTTGACTGCGCCGCAGCTGGATTATCTGATGGATAGCCCGCTGGAAGTGAGTGAGCATCAGCTTTACAGTTTCAGTCAGGTGTCAGCCGGCAAAACTTATCAGATTGAACTGGCGTTACATCACGATGGCCGCGAAGAGGAGGCCAAAGTACTGCTGGAGAAAACTCAGGCTGTAGTGCGTCAGCAGCAGGCGATTTTTGGCGAACTGCCGGATTTTGCCAACCAGCGGTATACCTTTATTGCCGACTATTTACCGGGTGTTGATGGCGATGGCATGGAACACCGCAATTCGACTGTCGTGACCAGCGACAGCTCTCTGGCACAAAATGAATTCAGTCAGATTGAAACCATTTCGCACGAGTTTTTCCACGCCTGGAATGTCGAGCGCATCAGGCCAAAAACCCTCGAACCTTTTGATTACAGCCAGACCAATATGAGTGACGCGCTGTGGTTTGCCGAAGGTTTTACCAATTATTACGGCAAGTTAGCCCTCAAGCGCAGCAGTCACTTTGATTTAGACACTTACTTAGAAAAAGTGCAAAAACCATTGAATCAGACGCTGCAAACGCCGGCCCGGCGTTGGTCAGGCCCGGCGGCTGTCAGCCAACAAGCGGTGTTTGTTGATGCCGGTGTGGCGGTGGATAAAACCAACTATGGCAACAACTTCCTGTCGTATTACACCTATGGTGAAGTGGTGGCGCTGGCGCTGGATTTGACGTTGCGCACGCAATACAACAGCGATTTGGATGCGCTGATGCAATTGATGTGGCAACGTTTCGGCAAACCAGAACAACCTTATCAATTGGCGGATATTCAGCAGGCACTGGCAGAAGTCAGCGGCGATGCAGATTTTGCGGCAGCCTTTTTCCGTGACAGTATTTATGGCCCGGCCTTACCGGATTTTGCTGCCTTATTTGCTCAAATGGGTTTAACCCTGACACAGGCAGACGCGGAAAAAGCCTGGCTTGGGCCTTTAACGCTGGAGACTTTTGGCGACGCGGTGCGCGTGCAGTCAGTATCGCGTGATGGCAGTCCCTGGGCCAGCGCAGGTATCACAGACGGCGATTTATTGCTGAAACTTGGCGCAGTGCGGCTGCGCTCAGCCGAGGACATCGATACTGCCCTCAAATCGGCCCGGCCTGGCGATGTGCTGGCGCTGCAGTATCGCCGTTTTGACCGCGAACACACTGTGAATATCACAGTCGCAGCAGATCCTACGCTGAAACTGAGCCCGGACAGCAAAGCCAGCCGCGCCAGCATCAAACGCCGCGACGCCTGGTTAGGGGCGAAAAAATAGCAACGTTGTTTCATCGCAGACAACAAAAAAGGCCGGTTTGCTACCGGCCTTTTTGCCAAGCGCTTTTTATCGCGGGTATTGTGCTGGTTGTTTCGGTCAGACGACGCTCGCCACGACCTGATAAATGCCGTGTAACATCAGATAAAACAGTGCCAGCAAAGTAGTATTCAGG
The DNA here is from genome assembly GCA_965650755.1 of uncultured Chromatiaceae bacterium. Classification (GTDB taxonomy): domain Bacteria; phylum Pseudomonadota; class Gammaproteobacteria; order Enterobacterales; family Alteromonadaceae; genus Pararheinheimera. The sequence continues at coordinate 5,231 of CBFGPY010000230.1, forward strand.
CCGTATTTCACCACTTTGTATAAACGAGGTTTGGTTTTTTTCATCGTTTTGCCCTGACCGAGCAAAGGCGAGACTTTGGCAAACAAAGCACTGGCTTTACCGACTTTATCTTCAGCGGTATTTGGCACTACAGTGGTCCGCACCAGAAAACCATAAAAGAAATTAAACAGCCGGCCCGGCCAG
>CBFGPY010000231.1:0-5353 GCA_965650755.1 uncultured Chromatiaceae bacterium
AGCCGGTCAAATTTTACCGCTGGCCGATGCGGAAGGTACTTCTTACCTCAAGGCGTTAACCGCACATCCGGACTGGCTGTTGCAATTACATATTCCGCCAGAAGCAGGTCATCAACCGGAAGATTTGTGGCTGACTCTCGCGCTTTATGGCGGTTTGTGTCTAATCATGCTGTTATGGCTGACACCGCTGACCCGACGTCTCTGGCTGCTCAGTCACACTGCAAAGCAATTTGGCGCCGGTCAATTACAGGTCAGGTTGCCTTACAGCCGCTGGTCGTACATCAGTGGGCTGGAGCAGAGTTTTAATCAGATGGCGCGACAAATTGAGCAACTGATGGCTGACAACAGGCTGCTCGCATCCAGCCTGTCGCACGACTTACGCACCCCGATCGCTTGTTTCCGCTTTGGGCTGGAAGCTGCATTGGATGAGCCGGACGCGGCACTAAAAAATCAATATTTGCAGCGGCTGGAACAGGACTTGGATCGGATGGAGGCTATGGTTAACGCCTTTTTAGAATATGCCAGCCTCGACCGCCAGCATCAGCATTGGCAGCAAAGTCCGGTCGAGATACTGCCGTTGTGTCAGCAGGCGCTGCAAAGCTGTGCACCGCTGGCAGAGGCCCGGCAATTGCGATTAGCGCTGGTCGCTCCTGCAACGCCACTGCCTCTGTTATACGGTCATCCACATTGGTTGTATCGGGTCCTGCTGAATCTGCTGCAAAATGCCTGTCGTTATGCGACGCATCGGATTGATTTGGAACTATGGCCCGAACCGCAGCAGCTCTGTATCCGGGTACGGGACGATGGTATCGGCATCGCGGCTGCCGACGCCAAGCGGATTTTCCAGCCTTTTGTCCGGCTGGAAACCCAATCTAGTACGGCGCCACAATTCGGTCTGGGCCTGGCGATTGTGTGTAAAGTGCTGGATTGGCATCAGGCCAGGATCAGATTAGAAACCACCGCACCCACCGGTGCCAGTTTTGTCATTACCATACCACTTCGCCAAATACCCGGACCGCCCTGACCAGCCTGGCCGGCATTCTGCTGCCGACATAAAAAAGCCGGCATCAGCCGGCTTTTTTACTATGTGCAACAAGCAGAATCTTAGTCCTGGTTGTGACCAATTTTCTTTTTGTTGGCCAGGTTGGCTTTAGCCTTTATCAACCGATCCCGTTTGTATTGCTGATTCGGCGTCAGTGTATTGCGTTTGTCCGCAAACGGGTTTTCAGTACCACGGAATTCAACCCGCACCGGCGTGCCCATCAGCTGCAGCGATTTACGGAAATAATTCATCAGATAACGTTTATACGAATCCGGTAAATCTTCTACTTGTGTGCCGTGGATCACAATCAGCGGCGGGTTGTAACCACCGGCGTGGGCGTATTTCAGTTTCACACGGCGGCCTTTCCCCAACGGCGGCTGGTGATCTTCCTGCGCCATATTCATGATTTTGGTCAGTAAAGCGGTATTGACGCGGCGGGTCGCAGAATCAAAAGCTTCCTCAACCGATTCAAACAAATTACCGACGCCTGAACCATGCAGTGCCGAGATAAAATGCAGTCGGGCAAAATCGATAAAACCAAGCCGGCGGTCCAGCTCACGTTTCACTTCATCTTTGATGCCATCATCCAGGCCATCCCATTTGTTCACGGCAATCACCAGTGAGCGGCCGGCATTGAGCACAAAGCCCAGGATACTCAAATCCTGCTCCGAAATACCCAGCCGCGCGTCCAGCACCAGAATCACGACGTTGGCATCTTCAATGGCCTGCAGGGTTTTAATCACTGAGAACTTTTCGACTACATCGTCAATACGGCCACGGCGGCGCACACCGGCGGTATCAATCAGGGTATATTCGCGTTCACCGCGCTGCATCGGGATATAAATGGCATCCCGTGTGGTGCCCGGCATATCGTAGACGATAACCCGTTCTTCACCGAGAATACGGTTAGTCAGTGTCGACTTGCCGACATTGGGCCGGCCAACAATCGCCAGCTTGATATGTTTGTCGCGTTGTTCCTGTTCAGCTTCTTCGTCGATAGCATCGAGATCTTCACCGGCTTCAAACGCTGCCAGACGCTGTACTTGCTGTTCAGTCAGCAAAGGCACTAAAGCCTGCTGTAACAACGCCGTCACGCCCCGGCCATGCGCTGCGGCTATCGGATAAACTTCGCCAATCCCCAGACTGTAGAAATCAGCAATTGCTGTGTCAGCATCCAAACCGTCGGTTTTATTGGCGACCAGAAACACAGTTTTATTCACGCGACGGATATGGTTGGCGATGGCTTCATCAGCCACTGTGGCACCGGCACGGGCGTCGACCAGAAATAACACCACATCAGCTTCGTCGATGGCTTTGAGTGACTGTTCAGCCATCTCCAGCTCAATACCCTCTTCGCTGCCATCGATACCGCCGGTATCCACCACGATAAATTCCAGGCCCTCATAGTCAACGGAGCCGTATTTACGGTCGCGGGTTAAACCCGGGAAATCCGCAACCAGCGCGTCGCGGGTACGGGTCAGGCGGTTAAATAACGTGGATTTTCCAACATTTGGACGGCCAACAAGGGCAACTACCGGTAACATGTTTCACCTCAATTGAGCTGACACATCCCACAGGGGTCAGCTGCTGTAATCTCTTGATTGTCGTCATTGACGACCGGTTTTGTCGGCCGCGGTCAACACGGCCAAGCCCCACTACTAGCAGACACCTAAGTTTGTAGCAGCTTCACTGCATGCAGCAACCTGGCTGCGGCACAAACTACTATGCCTGGTTCGCAGACAAAAAAAACAGGCCTGCGAACAGGCCTGCTTTGGCATGATTCAGAGCGCAACCTTTAATCGTTGGTGCGCAGCACGTCGATCTCGCCGTTACGGGTCTGCAGAATTAAATAGTCAGACGTCGTGACAGCTTCGGTGTAAAAACCAGAGCTGTCAAACTCGTGCCGGGCCAGATATTCGCCTTTGTCACGGCTGAACCAATGCAGGTTGCCTTCATTATCGCCAACGACCACAAAGTTCTTGTACACGGCCGGGCCTGTGACAAAATGTTTGTGCAGCGTTTGCTGTGACCAGATCTCCAGACCATTACGACTATCCACAGCAAAAAGTTTACCTGTTGAATCAACCAGATAAATAATGTTGTCGACCACAGTCATATCTCGGAAACTGGCGTAATCGCGTTTCCAAATGGTGCGGCCTGTGCGCAGCTCCATCGCAACTAGCTGGCCATTGTAGGCAATGGCATAGATTGTACCATTTTGTACGACCGGTGTCGCATCAACGTCGATGATCCGGGCCAGATCAGTTGACCCTTTCGCAACAGCCACTGCTTCTTCCCAGGCAGGCGCGCCTTGCTCAGCAATCAGGACACCGACTTTGCCGTTGCCAGTGCCATACACCACACCACCGGCCGCCGGAGCTACCTCTGAAATCCCACGCAAAGTCAGCAGTGCATTTTCTGATTCATGCATCCAGCGCTGTTCACCAGTGTCCGGTTGCAGCGCAAAAATACGGCCGCCACCGGTATTCACCAGCACGAAGCCTTCACCGGCCACAGGCGCAGCTAACACTTCGCCTTTCACTTTCACGGCCCAGACTTTTTCGCCGGTTTCCGGGTTCAGTGCAACCACATCACCGTCTTCAGTACCAACCAGCACTTTGTCAAAACCAACGGCCACACCGCCCGCCAGCTTGGCATTCCGTTCATTCCACCAGTGACTGATGCCACCAAACAGTGGCGCATCGTCGCCGTCGCGTAAATCATAGCTCCACAGCTTGTCGCCGTTTTGCAGATTAAAGGCCACCACTTCACCTTTGCGGCTGGCAACAAAGACTTTGTCACCAAACACTGCAGGCTTGATGCTGGAATCATAATGTTCAATACCGTCACCAACAGAACTGCTCCAGACATATTCCGGTTCAACTTTGTTGTCGATTTCCGGCAGGATTAGTTCTTCTTCATCTTTGGACGAGCAACCCGCCAGCGTCAGTGCTAACAGGGCCGGCACCAATAAGGTGCGAACAGATAACTTCACAGCAACCTCTTAGCCGGCAACGTGGGCCAGTTCGTTCAGTTTGACATCCAGTAACGGGTTTTTGCCGGCTTCTGAGCCAGCCTGAGCAGCTTTATAAGCCGCCAGTGCAGCAACTTCGTCACCTGATTTCAGTAACACGTCACCTTTTAATTCGTTTTGTTGTGCGGCAAAAGCAGCAGGCATAGTTGCAGCTAAAGTCGCTAAAGCTTCTTTGTATTTGGCCTGCTCAGCCTGCACCCGCGCCAGACGCAGCTGCGCCACAGCGATCACTTCCGGCACTTTGCTACTGCTGACCACCGCACTTAACTGTTGTTCAGCGGCGGCGTAATCTTTCAGCACCACAGCTTCTTTCGCTGCCAACAGCGCGGTCAGATGGCTGTAATTTGAATCTTTGTGATCAGCGATAAATTTCTGCGCATCAACCAGCCAGGCTTTTTTGTCAGTGCCTTCAGCCGTCGATTTTTCCACCAGCACCGCATAAGCGGCAGACTGAGCTTCCTGAGCTTCCAGTTGCTTCGCCTGATAATAGCGGAAGCCATATAAGCCGCCGAGGCCAATCACGATACCGGCAGCAATTGAAAGGCCGTGCTCATGGAAAAAGCGTTTAATCGCTTCGACTTGTTGTTCTTCGGTATTATAAATTTCCATCAGGGACTCCGTTAAACCTGGGCCAGCACTGCGGCCAGATCTGCAATATGGACAGTTTGTTGTGGGTGCTCAGCGCGTAACCATTTGACAGTCACCTGCCCGGCGGCCAGTTCGTCGTCGCCAAGCAACAGACCTACAGCAGCACCGGATTTGTCCGCGCGTTTTAATTGTTTCTTCAGATTGCCACCGCCACAGTGCAACATGACGCGTTTGCCCGGCAGGGCCAAACGCAGCTGTTCGGCAACAGAAACTGCGGCAAGTTCCGCAGCCTCACCCAGTGGCATCAGATAAACGTCAGCCGCATTGCTGACGGCCGGTAACAGCGGCAGGCTTTGCAATAACAGCACCAGCCGCTCTAAACCAAGACCAAAACCAACAGCCGGCGTGGCTTTACCACCTAACTGTTCGACCAGGCCATCATAACGGCCACCGGCACAGACAGTGCCTTGTGAGCCTAAGTTGGTGGTGACCCACTCAAATACGGTTTTGTTGTAATAATCCAGGCCACGCACTAAACGCGGATTGATAGTGTATTCAATTCCGGCGGCGCGTAAACGGGCTTGCAAGCCTTCAAAATGCTGTCTGGATTCTTCATCCAGATGGTCGAGCAGCTGTGGCGCCTTGGCCAGCATGTCAGCCATTGCCGGATTTTTGCTGTCCAGCACCCG
>CBFGPY010000232.1:0-5351 GCA_965650755.1 uncultured Chromatiaceae bacterium
CGCGGTTATCCAGCGTATTGCCCAAATCAACCAGCTGCGCGAGGCCAGTCGCTTGTGCCTGGCTAAGTAAATCCATATGCCGCTCGTAGCTGTATGGCGCAAAATAAGCGAAATAACAAGATTCGGCTTCCGGATAATGGGTGATCACCAGATGCTCGCCGTCATAAGCGGTATCCACCCGAAACCAGGTTTCGCGGTCATAAGAAGCCACAGCTTTGTAATCAGCCCAACCTTTTGGATAGGCCGATGTGTTGACATTAGTCAGACGAATGGTATGAGGCTCAAAACTGTCGCTGTGCAGCCGGAAGTGAAACCACTGATAAAATTCAGACATATTATCTTTGCGGATCGCCAGACGAATGTCGTCAATGCGGTCGGCCGAAATCACGTCGATATTGCCACTGTCAAAGTTACAGGTAATTTTCATTATTAGAGTTCCGCGCAGGGTAAAAAGGACCGGCAGAGCCTATCACAACAGCGCCCTGTCTGTCTTGTGATGCGCGCTGGCAAGCGCTGGTGTTGCCGGGTTACAGACAAACAAAAGCCGCCCGCAGGCGGCTTTTAAAAGCATTTACAGCTGAATTACAGCGCAACCGGCAATGTTGGATATAACACACCAGCCATCTCATTCATCACCCGGATAACCTGAGTGCTGTAGCCGAATTCGTTATCATACCAAACGTACAACACACAGCGGTCACCATCAACGATAGTCGCTTGTGAGTCAACCACACCGGCATAACGCGAACCGACTAAATCGCTGGAAACGATTTCGGTTGAATTGGTGAAATCAATCTGGTCCTGTAAATCTGAGAATAACGACACTTTTTGCAGGTATGCATTTAATGCGTCGCGGTCAGTGGCTTTGTTCAGGTTCAGCGACAGAATCGCCATCGACACGTTTGGTGTCGGCACCCGGATCGCATTGCCAGTCAGCTTGCCTTTTAATTCCGGCAGCGCTTTGGCAACGGCAGAAGCCGCACCGGTAGAGGTGATCACCATGTTCAGCGGTGCGGCGCGGCCACGACGCTCAGCTTTGTGATAGTTGTCAATCAGGTTCTGGTCGTTGGTGTACGAATGTACTGTTTCAACGTGACCGTTACGGATGCCATATTCGTCATTTAACGCTTTTAATACCGGCGTGATGGCATTGGTGGTGCAGCTGGCTGCAGAAACAATACGGTCATCCGCACTGATCATTTTGTGGTTTACACCATAAACCACGTTTTTCACTTCACCCTTGGCTGGTGCTGTCAGTAGTACTTTGGCCGCACCTTTGGCTTTGAAGTGAATGGACAATTCTTTGTCATCTTTCCAGATGCCGGTGTTATCAACGACCAAGGCATCATGGATGTCATATGCGGTGTAATCGACCTGTTCTGGTGAGTCCGCATAAATCACTTTGATGAAAGTACCGTTGGCTTTGATGCCGCCATTTTCATTGTCAATCGTAATGCTACCGTTAAAAGGTCCATGAATAGAATCACGACGCAGTAAGCTGGCGCGTTTTTCTAAATCACCTTTACGGCCACCACGCACGACAATGGCGCGTAAACGCAGTTTGGCACTTGGGCCAGCGCGTTCGATCATCAGACGGGCCAGTAAACGGCCGATACGACCAAAACCGTATAACACCACGTCTGTTGGTTTAATTTTATCGTCCTGACCCAGTAAATCCGCCAGCTCACGTTGTAAGTACTGCTCCAGTGTTAAACCTTCGGCAGCGTTTTTATAGGTGTAAGCAAATGCCAGTTTACCAAGGTCAATCCGACCTGGTGCCAGATCTAATTTGCTGATGGCTTCCAGTACCGGAAAACTCTCACGCAGACGCAGTTTTTGTTGTTCAAAACGTTCTACTGTTTTGTGGGCTTTGATGACATCGATGGTAGTCGCGTTAACCAGCGGTTTGCCATAGACCACCAACTCAATACCTTTATTCCGATACAGCCGGCCGATAATTGGCTGCATATTTTCGGCGTATTCCTGGCGTTCCTGCCAGCTGCGTTGATACTGTTCTTCGTGAGATAAGGTCATGCTGTTGTGCCTTTTACTTCAGTTAACGAATGTTTGGGGACAGGTGCCACAGCGGGCGGCACATTGTAATTGAATTCGTAACCCTACAACAACAATTACAAATGATTTTTTCTGCGCTTTTGCGTATGCTGGTCATTCTGAGATCGGAGGAATTATGCAGAAACCGTGGCCGTTATTGCCGTTGTTCATCGTGTTAAGTGCCTGTGGTGAAAAAGAACTGAATATCACCCAGGTTTGTCAGGAAAAACCCGGCCTTTGTACGGATTTAGTCGAAGACGGCCATTGCCGGGTCGAACGCTCAGAAACTATTCTGGCGCGGTATGGCGAACAAAAACTACCTTCCGATGCCAATAAGTATCGTCTGCTGCTCGATTTCGAAAAATATTCCAAATGTATGGAACTGGCCAAAGGTATTGAACACGTCAAGCTGAAAGAAAAAACTACAGCACGGGTCGACAGTTATATGGTGTCACTTAATGAAATCAAACGTTTGACCGATGAAACTGTTACGTCAGACTATCCGGGGCTACTGTATTACCACTGGTCGCGCCATCAGAGCCAGGAACACTTAGCTAAATTTGAGCGCGCCGCCAAGGCCGGCGAGCTGAATACACCGGATCTGAAGTTTGCGCTCGCACGTTATTACATTGAAAAAGATAAAAAGTTAGCAATACAGACCATGTTGGACGCATTAAAACTGTATAAAGCAGGTGATGTTGTTGATACCGATATCTATACCAGTCTGACTACGCTGTACTTCAAACAAAACCAGCTGGCGGAGTCTTATCACTGGGCTTTAGTGGCGCAAGCGGCCGGTGTCGAACGGATTGAATTTGATTTGATCTTAAAATCAGCCAAAGACAGCAACACATTAAACAAAGAGAAAATTGAAGGCCTTGCAGAGCAAACGATCGCCTCATTGGAATCAGGCCAGTTTAAAGCGCCGGCATTCTAATTCCTGAAACTGTTTGAAAGCACGCCAAGAAAAAACGCGGGAAATTCCCGCGTTTTTTTGTGCTCAGTCTTTAGTACCGTCAAAAATCAACGACACTGAATTGACACAATACCGTTGTCCCGTTGGCGCCGGACCATCGTCAAACACATGGCCCAGATGTGCATCACAATGCTGGCACAGGATCTCAGTACGCTGCATCCCGTGCGACAGGTCTGGCGCATAACGGACTTGCCCGGGCAGTGCCGCAGAGAATGACGGCCAACCGCAACCGGCATCAAATTTAGTCTCAGAGCTGAACAAGGGCTGATGGCAACAGACACAACAGTAAATGCCCGTTGCTTCGTTATATAGCAAAGTGCCGCTAAACGGATACTCAGTGCCCTTTTGCCGTGTGACCCGGTATTCCTCATCACTAAGCTTGTCGCGCCATTGTGCATCACTGAGTTTCATCATGCCGCTCCGTCAGTTATTTCACTTTGACCATTGGCCGGCCGGCAACACTCCAGTCCACGTGGAAGAATTTGCCTTTGGTTTTATCGGTACGCTCAAAGGTATGAGCACCGAAATAGTCACGCTGGCCTTGCAATAAATTGGCCGGCAATACCGCAGTACGATAAGAGTCATAATAACTCAGGGCTGAGCTTAACGCCGGGACCGGCACGCCAACCATGGTTGCTTCCGCGACCGCACGACGCCAGTTCATCTGGTTAGTCGAAATTTGCTTCGCAAAAAACGGATCTACCAACAGATTGGCTAACTCGTCATTGCGTTCGTATGCATCGGTGATCGATTGCAGGAATACGGCACGGATAATACAACCCGCCCGCCAGATTTTGGCGATTTCAGCGAAATTCAGCTGCCAGCCATGCTCCTGACCCGCAGTTTTCATCAGATCAAAACCCTGTGCGTAGACGCAGATTTTGGCGCAGTACAGCGCATCATGCAGTTGTTTGATCAGGGTTTCGCGCTGTGATTCCAGTGGTTTGTCGTGGCTGGAACCGGCCAGAATGGTTGAAGCGGCTACGCGTTGCTCTTTGTTGGTCGAGATAGAGCGGGCATAGACGGCTTCCGCGATAGTCGGTGATGCACATCCCAGCTCCAGGCTGCTGACCGCCGTCCATAAGCCAGTACCTTTTTGCCCGGCTTTATCCAGAATGACATCGACCAGCGGCAAACCAGTTTCGGAATCTTTGGTGGCCAGCACTTCTGCACTGATCTCCATCAGGTAACTGTTCAGAATGCCCTGATTCCAGCTTTTAAACACATCCGCCACTTGCTGCGCCGACATGCCGAGCGCATCGCGCATCACCTGATAGACTTCACAAATCAGCTGCATGTCGGCGTATTCAATGCCGTTATGCACCATTTTGACATAATGCCCAGAACCTGAAGGGCCGATGTAAGTGGCACAGGCGTCGCCTTCTTTCACCGGATTACCCGGTTCATAACGTTCAATAGCACGTCCGGTGGCCGGGTCAACTTTGGCGGCGATGGCGCGCCAGACCGGCTCAATCCGGGTCCAGGCGTACGGGTCACCGCTTGGCATCAGACTCGGGCCAAAACGGGCACCAACTTCACCGCCGGATACCGCAGTTGAGAAGAAAATAAACTTGCCTTCGTAATGTTTTTCGCGACGCACGGTGTCTGTCCACAGGCTGTTGCCGGTATCCACAACGATATCGTCAGCGGCAATGCCGGCATCAATCAGTTTGCAGCAGACATCGTCAACCGGTTTGCCGGCCGGTACCGATAAAATCACCAAATGCGGTTGAGTTAAACGGGATAACAATTCAGTGTAGGAACTACAGGCAACCACCCGGCCGCCCTGGCCATTGGTTTCCTGCAGGTCTTGTGTGATCACCGACTCAAGCTTTTTGTGGTCCAGGTCAAAAGCAGCAACCCGGTAGCCATGATCCGCCAGGTTCAGGATCAGATTTTTCCCCATCACGCCGGCACCGACAAAACCGATGTCACACAGTTGGTTTGACATTGTCATTCCCATTCCTCAAAAGCAGCTGTCGCAAAATGCGCGCGATTATACTGGAAAATCCGCGGATCGGCAGTGCGGCATTAAAAAGTTTATGCTGTTCAGACCATTAGACTGCTGTTATGCCAGCGCCGACCGGGTTATGCACCCACAACGACATTGAATGCGGTTGCTGAATATAAGCAGCGCCGGCGGTTTGCACCGGTGACACCAGTCCCATTTCAAACGCAGTATCCATCACACAATGCCAGGGTTTGTCTGTCAGCTGCAAACTGATTGCTGTGGCTCCCGCATTGATCATCAACAGAATTTCTGCGTCATTGCCATCTGTGGTCACAACAAAATAACAATACTGCGTCGCCGGCAAATGCCAGT
>CBFGPY010000233.1:0-5338 GCA_965650755.1 uncultured Chromatiaceae bacterium
TGTTTTCGGTTGGCTTTGCCGCCTTCTGGTCGACACTGGCGTTAATGCTGGCCGATCAGTTTCAGCTTGGCAGTGCCGTGGCCGGGGCTTTTGGTCTGGCCGGTGCCGCCGGTGCACTCGCGGCGCCACTGGCCGGCGCTGCTGCAGACCGGCAAGGTGCTGGCAAAGTGACGTTATGGGCCGGTTTGCTCATCGCTATCAGTTTTGCCCTGATGTATGCGGTCAACTGGCTGCCGGCCAACCTGGCGCTGCCATTGTTGGTGCTGACCGTGATAGGTTTTGACCTGGGTGTCCAGACCGCACTCATCGCCCATCAATCTATCGTTTACAGTCTGGATGCAAGCGCCCGCGGCCGGCTCAATGCATTGCTGGTCAGCTGGATGTTTGTTGGCATGGCGGCCGGCTCTGCCGCTGCCGGTTTGCTCTATAGCCTGGCCGGTTTTCCGGCGGTGATTAGCCTGGCGCTCGCCGCCAGTCTGGCCGGCGTCTGGCTGCGGTTTGTCGCCCGGCAACAGCGCTGAAGGCACAGGTCTGCAACGGGCGGGTATTTGCATCAATTGCAGCCCGCCGCAGTTCTGCGTACACTGCGGTTTTTGTTGGCAGAGCCCGTTTTCAGAGAATTTCCGCATGCAACATTTACCCGGCAACCTGTTTATCCTGTCTGCGCCAAGCGGTGCCGGCAAATCCAGCCTGATCAATGCGTTACTGGCACAACATTCAGATATGCAATTAAGCGTGTCGCATACCACGCGGGCGCCGCGCCCCGGTGAAATTGACGGTGTGCATTACCACTTTGTCAGTGTGGAACAGTTTAAACAGCTGATAGCCGAAGAGGTTTTTCTGGAATGGGCCGAAGTCTTCGGTAATTTCTACGGCACCTCACGCCGCGCCATTGAAACTGAACTGGCCAAAGGCCGCGACGTGTTTCTCGACATCGACTGGCAAGGCGCCCAGCAAATCCGCCCACAAGTACCGGGGGTGTTATCGGTGTTTATTCTGCCGCCGAGCGTGGCCGAGTTGGAAAAACGTTTAAATGGCCGCGGCACCGACAGTGCTGAGACAATCGCCAAACGCATGCAGCAGGCGCACAGCGAAATCAGCCATGTTACTGAATATGATTATGTTTTGATCAACGATGACTTCCAGCAATGTCTGCAGCAGTTTGCCGCTGTGGTGCTGAGTCAGCGCCTGACACTGGTCAAGCAGCAGCAAAAGCAAGCGGCCTTATTCGCCAGCCTGTTGGCTACACCGGCAAAATAGCGTACACTAGCCGGCTTTGAACGAATCAGTCTTTTCCCGGAGTGCAAAATGGCTCGCGTAACAGTCGAAGATGCAGTAAATCAAATTGGTAACCGTTTTGACCTGATCCTGGTCGCCGCCCGCCGCGCCCGCCAGCTCTCAGTGGAAGGCAAAGAAGCGATGGTTGACATCGAAAACGACAAATCAACAGTCGTCGCCCTGCGCGAAATTGAAAAAGGCCTGATCACTGCCGACATCCTGGACCAACAGGAACGCCGTGACCAGCTGCAACAGGAAGCATCTGAAATGGCCGCTGTTGCCGCCATCATCGGTTCAGATCACTAATCCTGCCCCATTGCCAACGGGGTCTCCCGTTGGCAAGCCTTGAAAATCCACGTATATTTGAGTCTGAAAACGGATACAACCCTGATATCCGGGCCCGGAGTCTCACACTGTGTATTTATTTGAAGGTCTGAAACAACAGATCAGCGCGTACTTGCCACCCGAGCAGGTTGCCCTGGTGCAACAGGCCTATATCCTTGCGCGCGATGCGCATGCGCCGCAATTTCGCAGCAGCGGCGAGCCCTACATCACCCACCCGGTTGCTGTGACCAGCATTCTGGCCGACATGCGGATGGATCACGAAACGCTGATGGCCGCCCTATGCCACGACGTGATAGAAGACACCGAATACAGCTTTGACGACCTGAAACAACGTTTTGGCAGCACTGTCGCCGAACTGGTGCAGGGCGTTTCGAAACTCGACAAAGTAAAATTCAAAGATATCAAAGAGTTCGAAGTCACCAACCTGCAAAAAATGTTTCTGGCAATGACGCAGGATATCCGCGTTATTCTGATTAAACTGGCCGATCGCACGCACAATATGCGCACCATCGGCGCGTTAAAACCGGAAAAACGCCGCCGTATCGCCCGCGAAACTTTAGAGCTGTACGCCCCAATCGCTAACCGGCTCGGTATTCACAATATCAAAAATGAGCTGGAAGACTGGGGTTTCCGCGCTTTGTATCCGATGCGCTACCGCGCGCTGGAAACTGCAGTGAAACAGGCGCGTGGCAATCGCAGTGAAATTATCGACAAAATTCAGAACGAAATTTCTGCGCGCATCCGGGATGCCGGCATCAACGCCGAAGTCAAAGGCCGGGAAAAACACCTGTACAGCATCTATCGCAAGATGAAAAGCAAAGAGCTGATGTTCAACGATGTGATGGACATTTATGGCTTTCGCGTCGTGGTCGACAGCGTCGATTCCTGTTACCGCGTGCTCGGCGTCGTGCATAACCTGTACAAACCTATTGAGATCCGTTTTAAAGATTACATCGCCATTCCAAAACAAAACGGCTATCAGTCGCTGCATACCTCGTTGATTGGCCCGCATGGTATTCCGGTGGAGATCCAGATGCGCACCCGCGATATGGATGAAATGGCTGACAATGGTATCGCTGCACACTGGAAGTACAAAAAATCCGGTGAACAGGGTGACAGCGCCGCACAAATCCGCGCCCGGCGCTGGATGCAGAGTTTGCTGGAGATTCAGCAAAGTGCCGGCAACACTTACGAATTCGTCGAGAATGTCAAAACCGAGCTGTACCCGGACGAGCTCTATGTCTTTACGCCAAAAGGCAAAATTGTCGAGCTGCCGATCGGCGCCAATGCCGTGGATTTTGCTTATGCCGTGCATACCGACATCGGTAACAAGTGCGTTGGCGTGCGCGTTGACCGCAAACCCTATCCGCTGACTAAAGCCTTAGAGACCGGTCAAACCGTTGAAATCATCACCAGCCCCGGCGGCAAACCCAATGCCAGCTGGCTGAACTATGTGGTGACCAGCCGCGCTATTATGAGCATCCGTAATTTCCTGAAAAAACAACAGCAAAGCGAAGCCGTGGCGCTGGGGAAACGGCTGCTCGGCTCCGCACTGGGTGAAGTTAAAATTGAGACTATCCCTGCCGATCGGATTGAACGGGTGCTGGCGCATACCACGAAAAAAACCCTGGATGAGCTGTACTCCGACATCGGTCTTGGCAATCAGCTGCCCATCGCCGTGGCGCGTCGTCTGCTCGGCGAATTTGATGAAGCAACTCCGGCGGCACCGCAAGCTGTGACCGACAATCCGTTGCCGTCCAAAGTCAAAGCCGTAATTGTCGGCTCTGAAGGTTTACTCACTACCTTTGCCAAATGTTGCCGGCCTATTCCGGGTGACCCAATCGCTGCCAGTGCATCACCGGGCAAAGGCCTCAACGTGCACCGCGCTGAATGCCGTAATATCCGCGGTTGGGAAAAAGAACCGGGCAAATATTTCCCGGTGAAATGGGATCAAACCGGCGACAAACAGTTCCTGGTCGATATCCGTATTTTTATCGTCAATAAACAAGGCATGCTGGCCAAACTCACGACGGTCATCGCTTCGCAGGATTCGAATATTCAGGACCTGTCGACCGACGATCGGGATTCCGGCGATTATGTGATTAAAATCACTTTATCGGTTCGCGACCGCATTCATCTGGCCAACGTGATGCGCAAACTCCGGGTCACCCCGGATGTGATTAAAGTTTACAGAAGGAAGTAATCTCCATGTCAAAAGTCATTATCAGTACTGCCAATGCCCCTGCCGCCATCGGCACTTATTCGCAGGCGGTCAAAATTGGCACTACTGTGTATTTAAGTGGCCAAATCCCGCTGGTGCCGGCCAGTATGCAGATGGTGTCAGAAGACTTTGCCGAGCAGGCGCATCAGGTGTTTAAAAACTTGTCTGCCGTCTGTGAAGCCGCTGGTGGCACTATCCAGGACATGGTCAAAGTGAATATTTTCCTGACTGACCTAAGCAAATTTGCCATCGTCAACGAAATCATGGCGCAGTACTTCAGCCAGCCTTATCCGGCGCGGGCTGCTGTCCAGGTCAGCGCATTACCACGCGCCGCACAGATTGAAATCGACGGTGTGATGGAGTTGCCATCAACCAACTAAGCCGTTGCCGGCAGTGGCTGGCGCAGTCACTGCTGTTCACCTCCATGTTATTGTCGTCAGTGGCGCAGGCCGCAGACGACCAACCGGTGCTGCACTGGTGCCTCGACCATTTCCCGCGTTTTCATGAATTTCAGCGGCCGGACCGCCCGGTTGGTGCATCTGTTGACCTGATGCAGGAACTGGCTCGCCGCGCTGGCTTTCGCATTGAATACAGTCCCCGCACGCCAGTCGCCCGTTGTTTCCGCCAAATGGCAAGCGGCGAAGCGGACCTGATGACCAACCTGAACAAAACGGCGGAACGCGAAGCCCTGATGCTGATGTTTCCCTACAGCGAACGCATCCCGGAATCATTGTATCAGCGTGGCGATGACCCGCGGACCATTAATCAGCTCAGTCAGCTGGAACATCTGACCTTAGCGACAGTGCGTAATTACGCCTATCATCCGGATTTGATGACCTTAGTCCGTAATTTGGGCCCCAACCGCCAGCTGGAAGTGCCGAGTATCGCCGCCGGTTTTGATGTGCTGGCTAAAGGCAGGGTTGATGGCCTGATCGTGCCGCGTTACAGCTCGCTGGATTATCTGTACAACACACCGCGTTTACATCAGAAGTTTAAACGCGCACCGCTGATGTTAAAAACGGCCAAACCACAATTTATTTATATCGGTTTTTCCCGGCACAGCCGCCATCCACAGCTGGCTGCCGTCATTGAAAAAACTATCGCCGAAATGATGGCAGACGGCACAGTCCGCCGTTTATACGCACCAGACGCAAAACAAGCTGATTTATCGATATTGGTTGGCACTAACTGACTGGCGGTAAGCCAGGAGGAGTTGCAGATGTCCGGATGGTTGCGCTTCAGCGCTCTGTTCATTCTGTGCTGGCTGGCGCAGGCAAAAGCCAGCCCGCCAGAAGTCTCTCAGACCACCACCAAACCTGTACTACAGTGGTGCCTCGATCATTTGCCGCCACGCCACACTTATCTAGCCGGGCAGCAACCCACCGGCCCTATGGTCGACATGATGCGTGAACTGGCGGACGCCAGCGGTTTTACGCTGAGCTTCAGCCCGCCAACCCCTCTCAATCGTTGTCTGAAACTGCTGGAAGAAGGCAA
>CBFGPY010000234.1:0-5278 GCA_965650755.1 uncultured Chromatiaceae bacterium
ACTACCAGTTTCAGCGCACTTTTTGCACACCAACCTTGTTTAATTTGCGCTTCGATTTCATTGCCGAGACTCGCCGCATCAAGCAGTTGATGATAAACGTCAAAAATCGCCAGCGCATCCGCCGGAAGATGCCCGCTCATCCGCTCTGCCAGCCGGTTAAATTCGGCCTTGGTGACTTTAACGGCGCGATAAAAACGGTTGAGCTCTTTTTCCGGGTCGTCAGTGTGCTTTAAGGAAATGGCGTCAAAATCACTGGCAGGCTGCAATACATAAGCTTCACCAATCGCGATACCGGGCGCGCCAATCAGCCCCTGCATCTGGCTATTTTGTTGTGCTGCAGTTGTACCGGCCGACATCTTGCGCATCTCGGCATTCACCAGTACAGACGCCAGCTGCACGCCTAAAGTCACCAGAAAGGATTCTTCATCTTCATTAAAAATGCGCGAGTCAGATTGCTGGATAGTCAAAACACCCAACACTTTGCGGTGATGAATAATCGGGCAGCCTAAAAAGGCAGAAAAACAGTCTTCGGAGACTTCAGGGGTGACTTTAAAACGGGGGTGCAGATGGGCTTGCGCCAGATTAATCGGCTCTTCGCGCTGACCGACCCAGCCAATCAGACCTTCAGAGAAACCAATCGAGACTTTACCTATGGCTTGCGGGTTTAAGCCGTCGGTCGCCATCAGCATAAAATGTTGTTGTTCGTAATCAGCGAGGTAAACGGAGCAGCATTCTGTGCGTAGCGCCTGTTTGACGTTGCGGACCAATCCGGCCAAAGCGCTTTCCAGCGATGGCTCCTGAGCTACGTCCTGCACTATGCGCCGCAACTGGCTGAGCATTTCCGACCTCACATCAAAACAAATGCCAGCCAGCGGCCGGCATCAGTTTATTTCTTTTTAATTTCCCGTCGAACAAAAGGTAAAGCGATTGGGGCAAATTCTTTCATGACTTTGCGGTACACTTCCCGCTTAAAAGCCACAACCTGCCGCACCGGGTACCAATAACTGACCCAACGCCAGTCATCAAATTCAGGATGCGTAGTTTTCAGCAGATTGACATCTTCATCCCTGCAGGTTAACCGGAGCAAAAACCATTTTTGTTTTTGTCCGATACATACCGGATTTGAATCCCGTCGAATTAACCGTTTTGGTAGTTTATAACGCAACCAGTGTTTGGTTGTTGCGACTATTTCTACATCTGCTGCGGTCAATCCAACTTCTTCATTCAACTCTCGGTACATGGCTTGTTCAGGTGTTTCACCGTCATCAATGCCACCTTGTGGATACTGCCATGAATGTTGTCCGTATCTGCGAGCCCAAAACACCTGTCCCTGGTGATTACAAATCACTATACCGACGTTGGCCCGAAAGCCTTCGGCATCGATCACACAAACCTCTGGCTTGTTTACAACTGCGTTGGATTGATTCTTTCACAAAGTCGCAGGGACAGCAAACTGAATTTATCCGAAACCACCCCCAAGTTATCCACAACTTAGCATTTATACAGTATCTGCCTGTGCACTTTTACACAGCGACTGTGCATATAACTGTGCATATCCTTGTTTTTATCCCTGAATAACTCAGCGCCGACAAAATAAATAAAACAACAACAATGGAAATATTTATTTAATTTCATGCATTTAGAACGCTTTTCCCAGTCAAAAACCAAGTCCCGTACTGTGCATAAGTTGGGTTGCTGATTAATTCGCCAGAAAGTTCAGGCAAAAAATGTTAGTGTACTCAGAGTGATAGATGGACTGTATTATGCGACCGGCTTCTCCTGACTCCACCACCGAATTGTTGCAACGTGCCCGCCAACTGGCCGGCTTAACACTGGTCGAACTGGCTGTCGAACTGAATCAACAACTGCCCCCGGATTTACAAAAAGATAAGGGCACCGTTGGCCAGTTGTTAGAGCTGGCATTAGGCGCCAGCGCCGGCTCCAAGGCTGAGCCGGATTTCCCTCATCTTGGCGTCGAATTAAAAACCATACCGGTCGACAGGCACGGCAAACCGCTGGAAAGTACCTATGTGTGTGTCGCACCGATGACAGGAGCCACCTTACAGCACTGGGAGGATTCCTGGGTCTGTCGCAAACTGCTGCATGTACTTTGGGTGCCAGTCCTGGCAGAACGTGGTATTCCACTGGCAGACCGTATGATAGGCCGGGCCTTTTTATGGCGACCCAGTGCCGAACAGCAACAACTGTTGCGCCAGGATTGGGAAGAACTGATGGATTTATTGGCGCTGGGTGGCCTGGCCCAGATTAAAGGTAGCCATGGCAAAGCGCTGCAGCTGAGGCCCAAAGGCGCCAACAGTCAGGCACTGACCACTGCGATTGGCGCCGGCGGCGAACCTGTGCAGGCTTTGCCGCGCGGCTTTTACCTGAAAACCAGCTTTACCAGTCAAATCCTGCAGCAAAGTTGCTAGAACACCATTGCCTGTATCGAGCCCAAGCTGCAATCCATGCGGCTCTAATGGATATAGCGTTGCAGTATTGCGTTGTATCTGCCATCCGCTTTGATGGTCGCCAGCGCCTGATTAAACGCATTCACCTGCTCTGGTTTAACAGTGGCTTTGCTGAACATCACAAACACATCGGTATTGCCCATTGAAATCGAATGCGCGCCGATTTGTTTATCCAATCCTTTGCGGCGCAGCATGGCATGCCCGACAAAACTGTCTTCCAACATGCCGTCAATATCCTCGTCCAGCAGACGGGCCAGATTTAATTCGCCAAGCGAGGCTTCAACAAACTGCGGCTTTAACGTTTCCTGCTTAAATAGCTCTGCAAATTCAGCTCCATAGTAATATTCACTAATGATGCCGACTTTTTTGCCGCTGCCGACAAAATCCGCCAAAGTATTTTGCGGATAACCAGCAACATCGTCTGAGCGCACGAATAACACAAACTGTTCCTGACGATATGGGTCAGAAAAATAGGCATATTCCTGCCGGGCCGGCGTCACAGACGCCCCCAGCAACAAATCTACAGTGCCGCTTTTCAGCGCACCGACCAGATCCATCCAGGTTCCTTGTTGCGCCGCAATATCGCAGCCCATTTCTCCGGCAATCGCCTGGACTAACTCTATATCGAGCCCGGCGGGTTTATTGTCCAGAGACGTGTACTGATAGGGTTCCCAGGCTTCAAAGCCGAGTTTCAGCTGACATGTGATAGTTGGTTTAGCGGGTGCTGCGACTGCGGCAGCCGCTGCAGGTGTTGCTGCAGATTGCGCCGAACTGGCAGGCGCTGGTGTATTTGGACCACAGGCGGATATAAACAGCAAAAGTGAAAATAAGCACAGAAAACTGGTGGATTTCATAGGATGCCCCGTCGACTTGCTTTGTTCTGAGCAAGCTTAGTGCATTTCAGCGTTCTTGGCGGCTGGGCAAAGCTTCTGCACAAAATAATTTACAGAGGGGCGTATTTCACGCAACGTCGAATAAATCAAACCAGATGTATTGATAATTTAATCAACAAGTTGCCAGATTTCTTCCGTCACGCGGCCTTGTTCAGTGCGACGTTGTGTCAGCCGGCCATCAGCCAGACGCCATTGATAAGCCAACCGGTGTGCCTGATCCGGTTTAAAGCCGTTGTATTCGTGGTACAAATCTGAAGTCAGCTCAATCAGTCCTGCACTGGTACTGACAATACGGCCGTCTGAAGTGGTGTTAATCCGGCTAAAATGCCGGTTGGCGACAATTTTCAGCGTTTCAAGCGCCTGGACTGGTGCCGACATTGGCAGTGCCTTACCACTGTCATCAAACTGGCGGACCGCGACCAGACGCCAGGTGCCGTCCAGCACTGAACTGTCCTGTTGAAACTTGCGCTCAGAATTGGTCAAAGCCAAGCCATAAAACAAACTGGAGCTAATCAGCAGCAATCCCAGTAAAAAACCGGAGTATAAGTTTCTCAAGCTAAGCCTCAGAATTATATTGTTTTTGTTATTAGATCCCGAGTGTACTCAGTCAGACTCCGGCTTGGCAACCAGATCTTCATGGCGTTGGAAAATATCAAATTTTCGTCAGTTTTTCTTCGAGCAACGCTAACAGATTTCCTTCCGGATCACGGAAAAACGCCAGCCATAAATCATGGTCCGGCATAGGTGCCACACATTGTGGTGGCCGCTCGCCGCTGACACCCATATCCAACAAGCGTTGATACTGCTGTTCAATCTGCTGACACTGCAGATACAACACCGAGTTTTGTCCGCATAACCCGGCGCCTTGTGGCTGCGTCAGCATTAACCGGATGTCCCCCAGCGCCATAAATGCCAGCTGAGGCGCTGGCTGAAACAATAAAGGTAAGCCTAGTTGCTGGAAGAACCCGACAGCCTGTGGTACATCAGCAACAACATAAGCAATCTGGCGTAGTCCGGTTAAGGTTGAGGTACTCATATTCGGTGTCCTGTCGCAAACAATTCCCGAACTACACTGACGAATTCAAATCCAGAAAGCAACAGCTTAAGGCCAGGAATACCGCCAAATCCGCTGCAGTACGGTCAGATACTGCCGGAAGAATGAACCTGTGTTGTAGGCAATACCGTATTTATCGGCAATTTGCTGAACTTTGGCCGACAGCACCGGGTAACGCCATGCCGGCAGGTCCGGAAACAGATGGTGTTCAATCTGACAACTCAGGTGGCCGGTCAGAATATGTAACCAGCGCGGGCCGCTAAAATTGGAAGAACCCAAAATCTGCCGGTAGTACCAATGGCCACGGCTTTCGTTTTGACATTGCTCTGGCTGAAACACTTGGGCCTGCTCGGTGAAATGACCGCAAAAAATCACCGTTGAAGTCCACCAGTTACGCAGCAAATTAGCCGCAAAGTTACCAATGAACACAGGTATCGCGACTGGCCAGCATATTAACGGATAAATCAGATAATCTTTGGCCAGCTGGCGGCGGGCTTTGGTGAAAAAGGCTTTTTTCAGCTGCTGGTCACTGATCTGGCTAAAACGACCGGCTTTTTTTCTGCCAAAAAACACCCGTTGCGCGGCCAGTTCATGATAGGCGATCCCCCATTGAAACAAGGTGCTCAGCAGCAGGTACGTTAATAGCTGCCAGCTGTTTTGCACCCGCCAGCGCAAGTCGTCTGACAGTCGCAACAGGCCATAACCGAAGTCGCGGTCCTCACCAATAATATTGGTGTAAGTGTGATGCTCAAAATTGTGGGTGCGTTGCCAGGATTTGGCGTCGCAGACAATGTCCCATTCAAAGCGCTGAGAATTCAGCGTTGGATGACGCAAAAAATCATATTGCCCATGCAACACATTGT
>CBFGPY010000235.1:0-5264 GCA_965650755.1 uncultured Chromatiaceae bacterium
CAGTTCCCCACCAACCGGCATACCCTGCGCCAGCCGCGAAACCTGGATCTTGTGTTTGCGGCAAAGCTCGGCGATGTAAAACGCAGTGGCTTCGCCTTCGACGGTCGGATTGGTCGCCAGGATGACTTCTTCGATCTTTCCCTGTTGCAGCTGCTGCGACAAAGCATCTAACCCGAGTTCAGCGGGTCCGACGCCATCGAGTGGCGATAGCTGGCCACGTAACACAAAATAGCGGCCGGCAAATAAACCGGTTTGTTCAATGGCAAAAAGATCTGCGGCGCTGGCGACAATACAGAGCAAAGAACTCTGACCGCGAATAGGATGGGCACAAATCTGACAGATCTGGCCCTCACAAAAAGTCCGGCATCGCTGGCAATGCCCGACTTTCGTCATGGCTGCCTGCAGCGCGTCAGCAAGCTGCAGGCCGGCTTCCCGGTTGCGTTCCAGTAACTGATAGGCCATCCGCTGCGCTGATTTTGGCCCCACCGACGGCAGGACCCGTAACGCATCAATCAGCTTTTGTACCAGCGGCGTATGTTTACCCATCAATGACCTCTAGCTACTTCTACTTAGAATGGCATTTTAAAGCCCGGTGGTAACTGCATACCACCGGTCACTGACGCCATACGCTCTTTGCTGGTTTCTTCCACACGGCGGACTGCGTCGTTAATCGCCGCAGCAATTAAGTCTTCCAGCATTTCTTTGTCGTCAGCCATCAGGCTGTCATCGATGCTGATCCGACGCACATTGTGGTTACCCGTCATCGTGACTTTCACCATGCCGGCACCGGCTTCACCGGTAACTTCCAGCCGGGCGATTTCTTCCTGCGCGCGCTGCATTTTTTCCTGCATTGCCTGCGCCTGTTTCATGATGTTACCCATGCCACCTTTAAACATAATCTGTACTCTCAGCTGTATTGATAATGGCGGCCAAGATAATCACAAAGCCGCAAAATTACAAGATTTCGCCTGTGCGCAAGACACAGACTGTTGAATTAAAATACTTCCAGACTGTCCGGCAGCCATTCGGCAGCAAAATCCTGCATCAGGCCGCACAATGCCGGGTCCTGCTGCAGCAGCTGGTGCACATAACGCCGGCGCGCCGCATCAATGCGTTGTTGCAGCGCCTGCGGGCTGGTCGGGACTTCGTCGACAAACTCAACCTGCACCTGAAGCGGCTGAGCAAAAGATTCGGACAACACCGCCTGCAGTTGCGCTCTGTTGCGCTCTGAGTCCAGATGCTTTTGCGTCGCACTGACCTGGAGAACTAACTGGTCGTCGGTCAGTTGCATACTGCTGTGCAGTAAAAACAACCGCATCAGGCCACCAATGCGCAGACTGTCGATGCGCTGTGCCCAGGCATCGACCTGACTGCTGCTGCGTACGGCAAAGTTACCGGCATGGATCTCGCCTTCAAAACGAAGGTTGGCGTCTGTCGCCGCGACAGTTTCGACTTCAGCAATGGCTTCACTGGCAAAATCCAGATTATCCGGCTCGTCCGGCACTGCCAGGCTTTCCAGCAATGCATGACGGATAGGTTGTACCGGCGCCGGCGTGTAGTCTTGCTGCCATTGCCACAGTTCAGTGCTGTCAGCGGCTTCGCTGCTGTCGGCCGGATCTGTTTCTTCGTCTGTGACGGTTGTGATACCCAGTGCGGCAGGCTGCGGCTCCTCATCATCCAGCAGTTCAACCGCAACGTCCGGCGCTGGCTCTGCGGGCAAATCCTCCCAGGGCGGGACCTCTGCCGGGCTTGTCAGCGTAGGACTGACAGTAACCGGGGCTGGCACAGCAGCGACAACAGGGGTTGGTTCAGCAGATAAAACAGGCTGTGCCTGCGCTGCCGGTACAGTCGTCGTTCTGGGTGGTAATGAAACAGGCGCCTGCTGGCGCTCAGACTTTTTTGGTTCGTTCGAAGCCGTGCGTTGCAGACCACGACGGGCCAGAATACTGGCGGTCACCGAATCGATGCCGCTCTCTGGCGCTGACACTGCGACAGGCTCAGCTTCAGGCACCATGGGTGGTGACCCGGCCTCCGCTGGAATGACCGCAGCTTCCGGCTGCAGTTGTGCGACCTGCAGCTGCGGTGCTGGCGTTTCTGTTGCAGGCTGAGCCACGACCGGAACCTGCTCTGGCGCAGGAGTCGGCTGTGCCGCCGACATTGCAGCTGACAGCGCCGCCGCACGACCGGCACTGACTTCCGGCATAGCCCCGGCTTTGGCCGGCACAAACGCAATGGCGCGCAACAGCGCCATTTCCAGGCCAATGCGCGGCTCTGGTGCGTAAGGCAAATCGCGTTTGCCGGATAACAATAACTGGTAATACAGTTGAATCGATTCCGGCGCATGGGTTTTGGCAACAGCACGAACGAATGCCGATTCAGTCAAAGCGAGTTCAGAGGCACTGAGCTGATACTGCGACAAAGCCGCCAGATGCAACAGCGACAGCATGTCGTCCAGCACGGCCTGAAAATGGCTGTGGCTGCTGACGAGTTGCTGTAAATGCGCCTGCATCGCGGCTAAATCCCGGTTCAGCACATCCTGCAGCAGGATCTCCGCCCAGCTTTGCTCGAGGAAACCCAGCATCTCACGGACAGCGCCAAGGCGAATATCGCCATTGGTCTGAGCAATCGCCTGATCTGTCAGACTTAGCGAATCGCGCAAACTGCCTTTGGCCGCACGGGCCAGCAGCGCCAGCGCTTCGTCTTCAGTGGCGATGCCTTCCTGGCCGAGAATGAAACTCAGATGCTGTTTGATCTGGCTCTGCGATAAGGCCTTTAAACTAAACTGCAGGCAACGCGACAAGACCGTGATAGGCAGCTTTTGCGGATCTGTGGTCGCCAGCAGAAACTT
Organism: uncultured Chromatiaceae bacterium; assembly: GCA_965650755.1. Classification (GTDB taxonomy): domain Bacteria; phylum Pseudomonadota; class Gammaproteobacteria; order Enterobacterales; family Alteromonadaceae; genus Pararheinheimera. The sequence continues at coordinate 2,849 of CBFGPY010000235.1, forward strand.
TACATGTGGCGGCGGTTCTTCCAGCGTTTTCAACAGCGCATTGAAGCTGTGCTTCGACAGCATATGCACTTCGTCGATCAGGTAAACCTTATAACGGCCGCGGGTCGGGGCGTATTGTACGTTGTCGAGCAGGTCACGGGTGTCTTCAACTTTAGTGCGGCTTGCGGCGTCAATTTCCATTAAATCAACGAAAAAGCCCTTGTCGATTTCAGTGCAGGCGCTGCAAATGCCACAAGGCGTCGCAGTGACGCCCTGTTCGCAGTTCAGACTTTTGGCAAAGATGCGGGCTATAGTGGTTTTACCCACGCCGCGGGTGCCGGTGAACAAATACGCATGGTGCAGGCGATTTTGCGTCAGAGCATGGGTCAGCGCAGTTTTGACATGCTCCTGCCCCACCAGCTGACCGAAATTCTGTGGCCGCCATTTGCGCGCCAGCACCTGATAACTCATTTGTTCACCTTGTCGGAAATTATCCCGGCGTTTCGCCTGCAGCCTGGCCGGGCTTAGTGACCCGGGAAATCAACCAGGCTGTGAATAGTCAGCCCCAGCGCTTCCAGCCGCTGCTGGCCGCCTAAATCAGGCAGATTCACCACAAAAGTCGCGTCTGCGACCTGACCACCTAAACGGCGTACCAGTTTGGTTGTGGCATCAATAGTACCACCAGTCGCCAATAAATCGTCAACTAACAGGACTTTATCTTCTGGTGTTATCGCATCCAGATGAATTTCCAGCGTGTCCTGGCCATATTCCAGCTGATAACTTTCCGCAATGGTTTCGCGTGGCAGTTTGCCAGGTTTGCGCACCGGCACAAAAGCGACCCCCATGGCATAAGCCAGTGGTGCACCGAATATAAAACCGCGTGATTCAGTGCCGACAATTTTCGTGATGCCCTGCCCACTGTAATGTTGTTTCAGATGGTCAATCACGGCTGCAAAGGCAGCGCCATCCTGCATCAGGCTGGTTACATCGCGAAATAAAATGCCCGGTTTTGGATAGTCCTGCACTGACTTGATGACTTGTTCGAGTAAGCGGCTTAATTCGGTATGCGTCATGGAGAAATCTCTATATTAAATTCGATAAAAAAACCGCCTGCAGGCGGTTTTTCGGTCTGGTTGCTTGGCTTAGCCTAAGATACGCAACCAGGTGACCAGTGGTGGCTGGCACAACAGCAATACAAACACAGCGATAAAGCCTAACAAATGCCACACGCTGAAGGATTCTTTAAAATTCTCGTCTGCCATCGACATCTTTCCAGTGCAAAATAAGGGGGCTCGATTTTAATGAAAAAAACCGGCAATAGCCAGCGCTTGTCACTGCCGGTAGCGGCATTTTTATCGCAGCAATAAACGGCAAAAATCAACCTGCTAAGCGTTGACGAATGACGATTCAGCGTTTGTAGAAACAACAATACGACGCGCAGCAAAATCAGTCAGTAAAGCAGTTGCCTGTCCCAGCAACTGTTGCGGCTCCCAATGCGGCAAATATGGCTGTAGCCAGTCGATGTAGGTATCAAGCTGCTGGCCCGGCTCTGCAACAATCAATTGCAGCAGTGCCGCGCTCCAGGCATTCAGCTCGAGAAAACGCACTTGGTCTGCTTCGTCCCGATACAACAATAAAAACACCGGCTGCTCAGCAGGTTTAGTTGGCTGAAAGTCTCGCGAAATCTGTTGTACCGGATATTGATAGCAACATAACCGCACCAGCGGCGACAGCGCCAGTGAACAGTCAGCGTCAAATGTCCAGGCGCATGGGCTAACCGCTAAATCTGTTGCCAGTGCCAACTCCAGCCATTCGTACTCGGCCAGCTCAGTTGCATACACCGGAATCTGTGCTGATAACTGCGGCAACCAGTGCAAAAAAGCTTTAGAGATGTCGAGAAAATATGGGCTGTGCATCGGCTCATCACGGAAAAACTGCCGGCACAGCGCCTGCCATTTGGTGTCAGACAATAACGATCGCAGCACCGGAAAAGCACTGCTGATAAAATTCTGCACGTTGTTGAAAAAAAGCTCTTCGTATACAGCCATCCGCTCCGGCCTGATCCCGTCCGGCAATGGTGCTGACGGGTCTTTAATCCGGCGGATAAAAGCCAGTTGTTGTCGCTGAAAATCCTGCATCAGGCTGCCCCCTGTCCCAGTGCGTTTGCCTGTTGCAGCTGACGGATCTGCGCAAGTTCAGTCAGTAATTCGGCAAGCGGCGGCAGATTAAAATCGCGTTCCAGCAGCGTCGGGAATACACCATGACAGCGATAGGCATCGGCCAGTAAGGCCCAGACCGGATCATTGACTGCACTGCCGTGCGTATCAATCAGTAAATCTGCGCTTTGTTGAAAGTGGCCGGCCACATGACCGTAGCGGATGCGGTTACTGGGCAGTGCGCGCAAAAATGCAGTCGCGTCATAGCCATGGTTAACAGA
>CBFGPY010000236.1:0-5260 GCA_965650755.1 uncultured Chromatiaceae bacterium
TTTTGGGCGCGAAACGAGGCGCGTGACATAGTGATTCTATGTGAGCAACGAGTGACAAAGCCCAAAGCGCCGCCAAACGAACCCGCAGGGCAGCGTTTGGCAGCTCTTTCTGCGGCGTTAGTGCTCGTTTGTGTAGAATAACACACTGGGTACCACGTACGGCTCTCGCACTGCCTTGCATAAGCCGGCCACCGCGTGGTGACAAACTGCTGCAAAAACAAACACCAAACGTCAACAGCCCCTATAAACAACAAAACCGCCGCGGCGGTTTTGTTTTATCAGCAGTAGAATTTTACTCTGCGCTGTCGTCTTTTTTGTACTTGGCCGCCGTTTCTTTAATCAGCGGTTGTAATTCACCGCGCTGGAACATCTCCAGCATAATGTCGCAACCACCAATCAACTCGCCTTCAACCCACAGTTGCGGGAACGTCGGCCAGTTCGCATACGCCGGTAATTCAGCGCGGATATCCGGGTTTTGCAGAATATCTACAAATGCAAACGGCTCACCACATGCAATCAGCGCTTGTGAAGCCTGCGCCGAAAAACCACAGCTTGGCAGTTTTGGCGAACCTTTCATGTACAGAATGATTGGGTTATCCGCCAGTTGTTGTTTGATTTTGTCGATAGTTTCCATCAGGACCTCTGCAGGAGCGCTAAAAAATTTGCCACATTTTACCAAAGGAATTGTCTGTCGCCACTTGAGATCTGCCGAATTGCCCCAAAAACTTGGGCTGCAGAACAAACCTCAACGCGAGGCTGACCATCGGGTATTTGTGCAGACAATCCGCTGGTAAAACTTGAGTAATTTACTCGGGTTTTGTAGTCTACGCGATGCAGAACCACTAAACAACGCCGATGGAGAAATAGAATGGCTTTTGAATTACCAGCATTACCTTATGCTAAAGACGCTTTAGCACCACACATTTCCGCTGAGACTCTGGAATTCCACCATGGCAAGCACCACAACGCTTACGTGGTTAAACTGAACTCATTGATTGAAGGCACTGCATTTGCCGGCAAATCACTGGAAGACATCATCAAAACTTCAGAAGGCCCGGTGTTCAATAACGCTGCGCAAATCTGGAACCACACTTTTTACTGGCACTGCCTGTCACCACAAGGTGGCGGTGAACCAACTGGCGCCTTAGCTGATGCTATCAACGCCAAATGGGGTTCATTCGCAGCATTCCAGACTGCTTTTAACGACAAAGCCGTCAACAACTTCGGCTCAAGCTGGACCTGGCTGGTGAAAAAAGCTGACGGCACTGTTGACCTGGTCAACACTTCAAACGCCGGCACACCGCTGACCGACAGCAGCGTCACAGCCCTGCTGACCGTCGACCTGTGGGAACACGCTTATTACATCGACTTCCGCAATGCGCGCCCAACTTACCTGAACGCCTTCTGGGCTCTGGTTAACTGGGAATTCGCCAGCGCGAACTTCGCCAAGTAACGAATCCTTGCCAGTTACGAAAAACCCGGCCTGTGCCGGGTTTTTTCTTTTCCGTCCGCCCCGCCCATTTGCCCGTATTGCTGAACTACGCTTAGCGCAGCGAATCAAACAGACAAATGTATCTCGTCGAAAATTGCTGAAAATTCTTGTAATTAGAGCGGCGAGTTCATTTTTTCCTGACTAACCTTTAAAAGCTACCCGTTTTTTTGAGTTTGTTTGTGGAGGTGCATGATGGGCATTTTTGAGCACTACAAGTCTCGTTACGAAGCAGCACGCGAAGAGGAGTACAGCATTTCGGAGTATCTCCAGCTGTGCAAAAACGACAAAAGTTGTTACGCCAGCGCCGCTGAGCGGTTGCTGATGGCGATAGGCCAGCCGGAACTGACAGATACCGCGCAGGACCCAAAACTCAGCCGGTTATTTTCCAACCGTGTCATCGCCCGTTATCCGGCATTTTCCGAGTTTTACGGCATGGAAGATGCGGTGGAGCAAATCGTCTCTTACCTGAAACATTCGGCACAGGGCCTGGAAGAGCGTAAACAAATTCTGTACCTGCTGGGGCCGGTCGGCGGTGGTAAATCCTCACTGGCCGAGAAACTCAAATCCCTGATGCAACAAGTACCGATTTATTACCTCAAAGGTTCGCCGGTCTACGACCACCCGCTTTGCCTGTTTGACCTCAACGAAGATGGCAATATTCTGCAACAGGAGTACGGCATTCCAAAACGCTACCTGAAAACCATTATGTCGCCCTGGGCCGGTAAACGGCTACACGAGTTTAATGGCGATATCAGTCAATTTCGCGTCGTGAAAAAATATCCGTCAATTCTGGACCAGGTGGCGATCGCCAAAACCGAACCTGGTGATGAAAACAATCAGGATATCGCCTCGCTCGTTGGCAAGGTGGATATCCGCATGCTGGAACATTTTGCGCAAAACGACCCGGACGCCTACAGCTACTCAGGCGCTTTATGCCGCGCCAACCAGGGCCTGATGGAATTTGTTGAGATGTTCAAAGCACCAATCAAAGTGCTGCATCCGCTACTGACTGCGACACAGGAAGGCAATTACAACGGCACAGAAGGCCTCGCCGCACTGCCGTTTGAAGGCATTATTCTGGCGCACAGTAACGAGTCTGAATGGCAGACTTTCCGCAACAATAAAAACAACGAAGCTTTTCTTGACCGGGTGTATATCGTCAAAGTGCCGTATTGCCTGCGCGTGTCAGAAGAAGTGCGGATTTATGAAAAACTACTGGAGCACAGCGAGCTGAAAACCGCGCCCTGCGCGCCGGGAACTTTAACATCGCTGGCGCAGTTTGCTGTGTTATCCCGACTGAAAAATCCGGAAAACTCCAGCATGTATTCGAAAATGCGCGTCTATGACGGCGAAAGCCTGAAAGACACAGATCCCAAAGCCAAATCCTATCAGGAGTATCGCGATTATGCCGGCGTCGACGAAGGCATGACCGGTTTATCCACGCGCTTTGCCTTTAAGATTTTATCCCGGGTGTTTAATTTCGACACCACTGAAGTCGCAGCCAATCCGGTCCATCTGTTCTACGTGCTGGAACAACAAATTGAACGCGAGCAGTTCCCTGCGGATGTGGCTGAACGGTATCTGGAACATCTGAAGGGTTACCTGATCCCAAAATATGTCGAGTTTATCGGTAAAGAAATTCAGACGGCATACTTAGAAAGTTATTCGGAATATGGGCAGAACATCTTCGATCGTTACGTGATCTATGCCGATTTCTGGATCCAGGATCAGGAGTATCGTGACCCTGAAACCGGTCAGCTGTTTGACCGCGCGGCCCTGAATGCCGAGCTGGAAAAAATTGAAAAACCGGCCGGTATCAGTAATCCAAAAGATTTCCGCAATGAAATCGTCAACGTTGTACTGCGGGCCAAAGCGAAAAACAACGGCAAAAATCCGACCTGGACCAGCTATGAAAAACTGCGCACCGTCATTGAGAAAAAGATGTTTTCCAGCACCGAAGAGCTGCTGCCGGTGATTTCGTTTAATGCCAAAACCTCTACCGATGATCAGAAAAAACACGATGATTTTGTCGATCGGATGATGGAAAAAGGCTATACGCGCAAACAGGTCCGTTTGTTGTCTGAATGGTACCTGCGGGTCCGGAAATCACAATGAGTCGGGGGTTGAGCCGGAGGTACTATGGCGCATTTTATCGATCGACGCCTGAACGGCAAAAACAAAAGCGCGGTGAACCGGCAACGGTTCATCCGCCGCTATAAACAACAAATCAAACAGGCTGTGTCTGATGCAATCAGTAAACGCAGCGTCACCGATATCGACAAAGGTGAAAGTGTTTCGATCCCCGGACGCGACATCACGGAGCCATTTTTTCATCAGGGCAGCGGTGGTCATCGCGAGCGCGTACATCCGGGCAATGATCAATTCAGCGAAGGCGACCGCATTAAAAGACCGCTGGGCGGCCAGGGCGGCGGCTCCGGACAAGGGGATGCCAGCGCCGATGGTGAAGGCGAAGACGAATTTGTTTTTTCTATCTCCAAAGACGAATATCTGGATTTACTGTTCGAAGACTTAGAACTGCCAAACCTGCGCAAAAACCAGCTGGATAAACTGGTGCAATATAAAAATGTCCGCGCCGGTTATCGCTCTGAGGGCGTACCCAGCAATATTGACATAGTCCGGTCTCTGCAGGGCTCGCTGGCACGCCGTGTTGCGATGACGGCAGGTAAGAAAAAACAACTGCATGAAATAGAACAGGAAATTGCCGAACTTGAAGCGTCGGCATTGCCGGATATGCAGCGACTGCAACTGTTAAACACACAAGCGGAAGAATTACGCCGCCGCATTGACGCAGTGCCTTTTATCGACAGCTTCGATCTGCGCTTTCGCAATTTCGCCAAAAGGCCGGAACCGACCAGCAAAGCCGTAATGTTTTGCCTGATGGATGTGTCGGGCTCTATGGATCAGGCCACCAAAGATATGGCTAAACGTTTTTATATTTTGCTCTACATGTTTTTAAGCCGAAGCTATAAAAACGTCGAAGTGGTGTATATCCGCCACCACACTCAGGCCAAAGAAGTCGACGAACACGAGTTTTTTTATTCACAGGAAACCGGCGGCACTATTGTGTCCAGTGCCCTGAAGCTGATGGCCGAAGTGGTTAAAGAGCGTTATGACCCGACCGAGTGGAATATCTATGCGGCACAGGCATCCGATGGTGATAACTGGGCAGACGACAGTCCGCAATGCTCACAGCTACTGGCTGAACAGCTGCTGCCTTGGGTGCGCTATTACGCCTATATCGAAATTACCCAACGTCCGCATCAGAGCCTGTGGGTCGAATATGAAAAACTGCTGAGCAGTTTTGATAATTTTGCTATCCAGCCAATCCGCCAGGTCAGTGATATTTATCCGGTGTTTCGTGAATTATTTAAGAAACAGGCGGCCTGAGTACAAGGAGTCTTTATGTCGGCAAAAAAGAAAGTACAGCCTTTATCCGATGGCCCGGACTGGAGTTTTGAGCTGCTGACGCAGTATCAGACAGAAATTGAGCGGGTCGCCCGTTTTTACAAGCTGGATTATTACCCGAATCAGATTGAGATCATCACTGCCGAGCAGATGATGGACGCTTATTCCAGCGTGGGGATGCCAATTGGTTATAACCATTGGTCATATGGCAAGAAATTTATCCAGACCGAACAAAACTATAAACGCGGCAATATGGGGCTGGCCTATGAAATTGTGATTAATTCCAACCCCTGCATTGCGTACCTGATGGAAGAAAATACCATCACTATGCAGGCATTAGTG
>CBFGPY010000237.1:0-5260 GCA_965650755.1 uncultured Chromatiaceae bacterium
GACCAAACGGATGGACAATCTGGTGCAGCAACTGCTGACGCTGTCACGAATAGAAGCTGCAGCTAAAGTGCAATACGACGAAAATGTCGATGCACCGGCGATGCTCGTGTTACTTGAACAGGAAGCGCAGAGCCTGAACCGCGAGAAACAGCATCAAATCCATTTCGAGATTGACCCGGATTTACGCGTGAATGCCATCACCGAAGAGCTGCGCAGCGCATTTTCCAATTTGGTGACTAACGCCATTAAATACACGCCAGATGGCGGTGAAATCAAAGTCAGCTGGCGGCGTGAACATCACAAAGCGGTGTTTACCGTAACTGATAATGGCGAAGGTATCGCTCCCCAACACGTCAAGCGCTTAACTGAACGGTTTTACCGGGTCGATCAGGCGCGGGCGCGCAACACCGGTGGCACCGGTCTTGGTCTGGCTATTGTTAAACACGTGCTGTCGCGTCATCAAAGCCGGCTGATGATTTTCAGTGAACCGAAACGTGGCAGTTCGTTTTCTTTTGCGCTGCCACCGGAGCTGGTGGTCGGCGAGCTGACCGCGACTCAGCCAAAGTTACCGAAAAAACTGAAATAATCAGCTTCGTTGGTGTTAAAAGGGTCCGCCAGGTACGGCAAGCGCAAGCGCCGCCGTACGCTGGTATGGACTACTTCAACGCTGGCGGCTGGGCCAGAAAATCGACCGCTAAGCCGGCTAATGCCCTGACGCCATTCTCCATGGCGGGTTCATACACGCGGAAAAACGGCGAGTGGTTAGGTGCTGTTTTGTCCAGTGGCTGGCCTGGTTCGGCAATACCCAGGAATAAAAACACCCCCGGTACTTCCTGCTGGAAAAAGGAAAAATCTTCTGAGGCGGTAATGGGCTTGATTGGACTGACACCAGCTTTGGCGCCGGCCCAGTTCAACGATGGCATGGCCCATTCTGTCAGGCCAGCGTGGTTCCAGGTCACGGCGGCAAAACTTTGTGAATGAAAATGTGCTGTGGCACCACTGGCGGCCGCGATATGCTCACTGGTGTGCTGCATTTTTTGAATCAGCTGCTCGCGCATCTGTGGGTCAAAGGTGCGGATAGTGCCACCGAGTTTGACTTCATCCGGAATAATGTTCCAGCGTACACCACCATGCACCTGACCAATCGACATCACGGCCGGCGCCTGAGTGACATCAAGCTGCCGGGCCGGGATTTGATGCAGAGCGGTGATGAGCTGACCCGTGACCGCGACAGGGTCGATGCCACGCCAGGGGCTGGAGCCGTGCACCTGTACACCTTTGACGGTAATTTCAAAGCTGTCTGCCGCCGCCATAATGCCTTCAGGTTTCACCTGCAACTGCCCGGCCGGCCCTGGCCAGACATGCACGCCGAAAATTGCATCGGGTTTACGTTTGGCAAAAATACCTTCTTTAAGCATCAATTTGGCGCCGCCTTCTTCGCCTGGTGGCGGGCCTTCTTCAGCCGGCTGGAAAATAAACATCACATCACCGGCCAATTCTGCTTTATGTTTGCTCAGTACTGTCGCAGCGCCCAGTAACATGGCGACATGGGCGTCATGACCGCAGGCGTGCATCACACCAACCTGCTGACCGTTAAATTCAGCCACTTCTTTGGAGGCAAACGGCAGGTCTACTTGCTCTTTGACTGGTAACGCATCCATGTCAGCGCGCAGCGCCACCAGTTTGCCCGGTTTACCGCCTTTTAAAGTAGCGACAACACCAGTGTGAGCGATACCGGTTTGTACTTCCAGACCTAGCTTTTTCAGCTCAGCCGCCACCAGCGCACTGGTGCGTTTTTCCCGGTTGGATAGCTCAGGATGTTGGTGCAGATCACGACGCCAGTTGATGACCTGCGGCATGACGGCACTGATGGCCGGTGATAGAGCCGTTTTCACATCAGTCGCTTGGGCATGCGCGGCCAGCGCGAGGGTCAGGGCAGAGAGCAAAAAGCGCATATGAATTCCTGCTGGAAGAAATAAGGGACAGCGATAACTTAGCGGGAAATCAGTCGGTTGCCAACTACAGTCCCTTCAGGGACTGCTGTAAATCATCAGGTAAACAAAAGGGGGCGATGTTTAGATAAAAAAATGTGAATATAAAGAGATTTTAAAGTTGAGCTTGCCGAAAACTTCGCCTATGTTGATGCCTTACACGGCTAAAAAGGAGAATAAAAATGTGGAAATCATCGGTTGTGTTGGCGTTGCTGGTTTTGTGCTCCGCCAAAGTTGTTGCCAGCGATTTTGTGTTACCGGAAGCCTGGCAGGGCGAAACGCCTGATTCGACTATCACTATCAGTTACAGCGATCTCGATTATGTGCTGGACTCTGCTGTCCTGATGTCTGGTCCACCCAGCCGTAAAAAGTCCAAAGCATCTTCATCAACAGTGAGTACCCGGCTGAAAAACAATTACAACACGCTGACGACCAACGCCGGCAACCGCATTATGTTTGAAGAGTTTAAGAAGAAACCGGAAATGGCGGCAGTGGTCAGTAAAATCCGTGCCAGCCTGGAATCGGTTCCCGCTGAAATCCCACTTAACTCACTGAATAAAAAAGAACAAATCGCATTCTGGCTGAATTTATATAATGTGGTGGTCATTGACGAAATCAACAAAATCTATCCGAAAAAAGACTTAGAAGAATTTGTTACCGGCAAAGACGGTTTATTAAGCCGTAAATTGGTGAATGCAGGCGGTGTGCAACTGAGCCTTAATGACATCCAGTACGGTGTTTTGCAGCAAAAATATCCGGATGAAGTGCTGGTGATCTATGGCTTGTATCAGGGGTACATCGGCAGCCCCAGCATCCGCAAGTATGCCTATACCGGTGCGAATCTGAACCGTTCGCTGCAATTTAATGCAAACGATTTTATCAACACCAACCGAGGTACTTATCCTGATGGCAAAACCTTTCGGGTTGCAGGTTTTTACCAACGCAATGCCAGCTATTTTCCGGATTTTGACAACGACCTGCGCAATCACCTGCGTGAGTATTTGCGGGAAAATGAAATTCCATTATTAGATGAAGCCAAGACGTTGGTGGCTAATATCGACGATTGGACTGTGACCGACATCTACGGCACCAGCCGCAACTATGGCGGTGGCGCTGCTACCAACGATGCAGCTTTGTTAGGGGCTTTTGCCCAAGGCCAAACAATGCCTGGTTCAGAAGAGGTTGCCAATCTGGAACTGATGGCAAACTCGGTGCAGGCAAAATCTGTCACTTATGGCCGCTTCTCTGCCGATCAGGTGCAAAAGCTTAAAGAGCTTAAATTTAATCATGAGAACCGCGGTGGTGTGGTAACAGTGACGGATTTAGCTGAAGCAGAAGCGGAAAAGAAATCTGAAGCCGGGCAAAACGACGATAAATCCGGGCAATAATCCCAGTTGAAATGCCGGTGCAGGCCGGCATTTTTTACACGCTATAAACGATGAAGCATTGAACAAGGACTATCAATGAAAAAAATTTTGTTATTGATTGCCACTATTGTGGGCACGCTGACCAGCACTGCGCTGCCAGCAGCAGAATTGCCTGAACATTGGTTTGGCTCGGACGAGCAATCACAAATCCAAATTCGCTATGACGATGTTGACCATTTGCTGCAACAAGCGGTGTTGATGTCTGGCCCACCGAGCCGAAAAAAGTCTTCAGCCTCAACCGCGACAGTAAATACCCGGTTGAAAAATAATTTTAACGTGCTGACCATCAATGCCGGCAATAAATTGTATTTTGAAGAGTTTCATAAAAAACCTGAGCTGCGCGCTGCCGTGACCGAAATCCGCAAAAGCCTGGAATCTATACCGGCCAGCATCCGGCTTAATCAGCTGAATCAAAAAGAGCAGCTGGCTTATTGGCTGAATTTATACAATCTGGTAGTGATCGATGAGATCAATCAGATTTACCCGCGTAAAAACCTGAAAGACTATGTATTGGCGCCGGATGGTCTGCTCGCCCGCAAAACGATGTCGATTGAAGGGGTTGCTCTCAGTCTCGACGATATTCAGCACCGGGTGCTTCAGGTTAATTTTCCGGACCAGCCGCTGGTGTTGTATGGGTTGTATCAGGGGTATATCGGCAGTCCAAGCATTCGTAAGCACGCTTATACCAGCGAAAACGTGATGCGGGCACTGAAGCTTAATGCTTTTGATTTTATCAACTCGAACCGTGGGACTTACCCTGACCGCAAAAATTTCCGCGTTGCCGGCTTTTATCAGCGCAATGCCGAGTACTTTCCCGATTTTCAAGCCGACCTGCGTCAGCATATCAGAGGCTTCCTGCAAGATACTGAACAGCAGCAGCTGGAGCAGGCAGTGGCGTTGGTGACTGATATTGAAGATTGGACAGTCACCGATATTTACGGCAGCAGCCGCAATTATGGTAGTGCAGCCCACATCAACAGAGCGGCGATGTTGGATGTGCGTAATATGCCAGATGCCGCGTCGAGCTGGATTGGTAAAGTGGATGACGTGGGATTGTATTCGTCAGATCAGCTGCAGCGCATGCGCGAACTGCGGATTAATCACATCAACAGGGGCGGTGTGGTGACCGTCAGCGACTTACCACCTGAGGCGCCTAAAACCACCACTAAACCATAACAGCGCAGGCGGGCTGGCCAACCGAGACAGCCCGTTTTGAAATTTGCTTTAATCACCACTAATTGTCGTCGGTCAGTTCCGGTAAGCCAGGACAATTCAGTATAAGACCGGCCCGTTTTAGAAATTGTTGTTCTGTGCGAAGGTCCGCGGCCAACACTGTATGTTGCTGGTACCAGCTTTCAGGCAGAAGCAAGGTCAGCTGTGCCGGTTGAGCGATGCAATGCAGCGCCGGCACTATGTCCTCCCGGCGCTTTTGATTCAGCAAAACGGCCAGATGGAAAATAGTCAAAGCGTGATAAAAATCGACCTGACGGTACAGATAAAACGCTGAGACATCGTCCGGTTTAATTTTGCGTCTGTGATAACGCACTAAAGACGCCAGCACCCGCTGCTGTTCCTGATTAAACCCGGGTAAGTTGGCGTTATTGAGAATGTAAGCGCTGTGGCGTTGTACGCTGGACGAATTAATCTGTAAGCCTATTTCATAGACATAACAGGCAAACTGCAACAGTTGGCCCCATTCTTCACCAAGTTGCCAGGCGTCACGGCACTGTTGCCACAGGGTTTGCACCGTTTGGCTGACCCGGCCAGCCTGTTCGGTGTCGATGGCGTATCTTTTGATCAGGCTTTGAATGGTGTGCTGGCGGATATCCTGATGCTGCAGGC
>CBFGPY010000238.1:0-5255 GCA_965650755.1 uncultured Chromatiaceae bacterium
TATGAGAACCATATTACCGATACTGTTAGGCATCTTGTTGACGACAAATGCATGGGCCTCGCAGCAAACCACCACGGTGAAAGTCAACTGGCAAAATCCGGAGAAATACAGCGACATCCGGCCATCCTCCGGTACGAAAAAAGCGTATCAGAAACGCGTGATTAGTGCTTTCGACAAAATCTGGGCAGATTTCGCCGCTAAATTGCCTGCGGGTCATAATCTGCTGGTTACAGTAAAAGATCTCGATTTAGCCGGCGATGTCAATCCGATGTACCGGATTGATCACAGTGATATTCGTGTTGTGAAGGAAATTTATTTTCCCAGAATGACCTTTGATTATCAGCTGCTGGATAGTAATGGACAGGTTGTGCTGGCTGAGCAGGATGTCAAAATCAAGGATATGGGTTTTATGAACTCGTCGCCAATCGGCCTTGGCAGTACTGAATTTGTCTACGAAAAGCAGATGCTAAAAAACTGGTTCCAGAAAACTTTAACACCAAAACTGACCAAACCCTGAGATAAACCTGGCCGGGTCAGCTAACGGCGCCTGCAGGCGTCTTTAGCTGATTTTGCCTGCCGGATGCCTGTCCAAAAGCTACAACATATTGGCGATTTTCTGATAAATAGCTACTGCTTCATCACGCGTCAATAAACCACTACTGGCTGCTTTGCCAAGAGTGCTACTGACTCTGACACTGTCATTCTGCGGTTCAGCCGGTGTGTTCTCCGGCAAATTACTCAGTTTGTTTTGTTGCTGACTGAGGTCTGCCTGTTGCACCACCTGCTGGCGCTGTTGAGAGGTGTCGGTGCGGGGGCGATCAGTGGCTGATTGAGTCCGGGCGGCTATACGCAGCGCGTCCTGTGATATCACACTGCTGGTTGTCACCATCACTACCTCCACACCTGATTGGGGTCAGAGCCACTGTCCATCTGACAGTATAGTTATTTTGTCAGTGCTGTGCGAAATTCTGCCAGTGTCAGGTGCAGTTGCTGCAGTTGTTTCACAATATTTTCCAGCGTTGCGGTATTAAATTGCTGGGTCTGACGAATCGCCGAGATTTGCTCTGCGGTTTCTGCCAGATAAGGCAAAAATCTGTTGCTTTGTACCTGAAACAAACCAGCCGGGAAAATGTGCTGATATTTGCCATGCCCCTGTTGTTGCAAATCATCCAGTACAGCGTCAGCGTCCACCGCTTTGCGATACAGTTCTTTTAGATTTTGGTCCAGTTGGGTCAGTAGTTGTTCCATAAGCAGGTCTCGTGCTGAAAAACAGTAATTATGCCACAGCAAGCCACCGGGCAATACCATCAGACTTTTTCTTCACAGGCATTCATAAATGTGCGGAATTGTTATATCATCTCAATTCAGCATCGTTTGGGGGCATTTATGTTCGACAATATCCGTCACACACTGGATAAAGTAGGGATCGCAGTCACATCTTTATGTGCCATCCACTGCATTATGCTGCCGGTATTGTTACCTGTTTTGCCTTTGCTTGGGTTGACCTCTGTGCACAACCATGCGTTTGAACGCATTATTCTGCTGATCACTATGGTGCTGGGTTTTATTACGTTATTTGCTGGTTTCCACCGCTATCACCGCAAGCTTTATCCGTTTTATTCGCTGTTTTTAGGTGGTTTTATCTACTGGCAAAAAGACTTGCTCGGGCACGAATACGAACATTATGTATTGATTGTTGGTGCTGCTTTTGTCGTGTTAGCACATGTGCTGAATATTCGGCTTTGCAATCAGTGCCACAGCTGTGAAAGCCATTAATCCTAAATCGTAGCTGTTCTGGCGTTCAGCCATTGCAGCGCTTCTGCCGGAAAATTACAAAACACGCCGTCCACTCCCATATCCCGCAAAGCCAGCAGTTCGCGCTGTTGGTTCACTGTATACACATAAAGTTCTAGCCCGGCCTGATGCGCTTGCTCGACCAGCAATTTGTCGAGAAAACCACGGTCACAGTTCAGCGACACCGCGCCGAGTTGCAGTGCCAGCTGCACGCCATCAAGCGGGTAGTGGGCGATCAGCACTCCGATTCGGATCTCAGGCAACAATGCTTTGAGTTGCCGTAGCAGGGGATGATGAAAAGACGACACCAACACTAAATCCAAACGCAACGCCAATTCGGATTGCGCCCGGCGCAGCATGGCGACCAAAGCCGGAGCAGTGTCATGTCCTTTCAGTTCGATATTAATTTCCAGCCGGTTGGCACACAGCTGTAATACTTGCCATAAAGTAGGGATAGGCTGGCCATTGCCAGCATCAAGTTTACACAGCTCAGCCGGCGTAAAATCTTCCAACAAGCCGTGGCCGTTGGTGGTGCGGTCCACTTGCCGGTCATGGATCACCACCAATTCGCCGCGATGCAGGAATACATCGAGCTCAATGCCATGGCAGCCGGTTTCCAGCGCTGCCGCAAAAGCCGGCAGCGTGTTTTCCGGGAAGTGGCCACTAACACCACGGTGGGCAAAAATCTTCATCCGCGTTCCTGCCAGGTTGCTGATTAGCCTAGTTTAGTGGCAAAAGCAGTACCCATCCGGGTCACAGCGCCAGGGAAATTGGTTGGCAGTAACTCGATGGCATCTTTAGCAAAAGTTAAGACGACTGTTGAACCCAGCTTAAAGCGGCCCATTTCAGCGCCTTTTTCTAACTGCACGGCATTTGGACCTTCTGCCGGATATTGCCAGCGGAATACTTCGCTGCCGGTCGGGGGCGTGACAGTGCCAGCCCAGACTGTTTCGATGCTGGCAACAATAGTAGCACCGACCAGTACTAAGGCCATCGGGCCTGCGGCTGTATCAAAAATCGTTACGACGCGCTCGTTACGGGCAAATAAACCAGGCACATTCGCTGCCGTCAGCGGATTGACCGAAAATAATTCGCCCGGTACATAAATCATTTCACGCAGGGTACCGGCGATAGGCATATGAATGCGGTGATAATCTTTTGGCGCCAGATAAATACAGGCAAAAGTACCGTCCTGAAAAGCGGCTGCGGTATTGTCGTCGCCACCCAGCAGCGCTTTAACGGTGTAAAAATGACCTTTGGCCTGCAGCAACTGGTCGCCGGCAATAGCGCCGGCCTGGCTGATAGCGCCGTCAACCGGATGCGCCAACGTCTGCTCATCAGTCACGACAGGGCGGGCACCATCTTTTAACGGGCGGGTGAAAAAATCATTAAAACTAGCGTAATCACTTGGATTCTCATAGCGGGCTTCGGCCATGTTAATACCATAAGCGCGGATAAAGAGTTTCATCAACGCATGGCTGATAAAACCAAGGCGCGCGGCCGCCAGATAACCGACCAGCCGGGAAATCAGGTGCTTGGGCAGGATGTATTGCAGAGTAATTTTAAGCTGGTCCATCGGGGATATTACCTCGTGAGATTAAAGATAAGCAGGCTTATCCTGCGCCATGCTGAGCAGGATTTTATGATAGTTGTCAAAACGTTCTGCGGCGATTTCGCCGGTGTCGACAGCATGATGCAGGGCACAACCAGGGTCATTGCCATGCTTGCAGTCGCGGAATTTACAGCGGCCCAGCCAGGGACGGAATTCACGGTAACCCCAGCTGACTTCATCGTCGGATAAATGCCAGAGGGCAAATTCGCGGATGCCAGGAGAGTCAATCAGCTGACCGCCTTGTGGTAGATGATAAAGTCGTGCCACGGTCGTAGTGTGTTGGCCAAGACCTGAAACGTCCGATACTTCCTGCGTCACAGCGCCAATTTCCGGCATTAAATGATTTAATAACGAGGACTTTCCGACGCCGGACTGCCCGACAAAAATGCTGGTGCCCTGGCTTAAATACTGGTCGAGTTGTGCCATGCCTTCACCACTTTTGGCGCTCAGCAGCAGCGTTTCGTAGCCAATCTTGCGGTAGATATCGAGCTGTTGTTCAACTCCGGCGCGTTCTGTGTCGCTCAGCAAGTCAATTTTATTAAGTAATAACAGCGGCTTAATTTGCATGGTTTCGGCTGCGACTAAATAGCGGTCGATGATGTTCAGTGACAACGCCGGCAGCACGGCCGAAACAATGATCAGTAAATCGATATTGGCAGCGACCGGCTTTAAACCGTCGTAAAAATCCGGCCGGCTCAGTACTGATTTACGTTCCTGCACTGCTTCGACTACACCGTCAATAGTGCCCTGCGATTGCAGAGCCCGGCGAAACACTACGGCGTCGCCACACACCAACGAACTGATGGTCCGGCGTAAATTACAGCGGGTAATACTGCCGTCTCCGGCTTCAATATCGGCGTGCTGACCAAAACGGCTGATGACAACGCCTGGCTCAGCATCGGCAAAAGCGGCTTGTTCCAGTTGCTGGTCGGCCTTAGCGGCTTTTTGCGCCAGCCGATCCAGGCGTTTTTGCTGGTTGCCGGCGATACGGTCGTTCTGGCGTTGCGTCAGGTGTTTCTTTTTAGTCACGCTTAATCTGTCTGTTGCTGTGGAAGCGGCGGCGACAGGCGCAGCGTTTTCCAGATGGCACGGGGCGTAGTATCATACTAGCATTCAGCAAACTAACAAAGTATCAAGCTCAAGGGGCGGCAAATGGCAGTGAACGATAACAATCTGGTATGGATCGATCTGGAAATGACCGGATTGGAACCTGAGACTGATGTAATTCTGGAAATGGCGACTATCGTCACCGACAGCAACCTGAATATCCTGGCAGAAGGGCCGACTTTTGCCATCAAAACCTCGGATGACATTCTGGATAATATGAGTGCCTGGTGTGTGGAACAACACGGCAAAAGCGGCTTAACGCAGCGTTGCCGCGACAGTCAGACCGACTTAGACAGTGCGGTTGAACAAACCATCGCTTTCCTGTCGCAATATGTGTCGGCAGGCAAATCGCCGATGTGTGGCAACAGCATAGGTCAGGACCGGCGGTTTCTGGTGAAATACGCGCCAAAACTGGAAGCATTTTTTCACTACCGCAACCTTGATGTCAGCACGGTGAAAGAGTTGGCAAAACGCTGGAATCCGGCAGTGACCAAACTGGTGAATAAATCGTCAAGCCACCTGGCGCTGGACGACATTCGCGACTCCATTGCTGAATTAGTCACCTATCAGCAGCACTTTTTCCGTTTGCCGGAATAAAAGGCTTGCAAACATCGAGTGATTTTGTAAAATGCGCCGCGCTTGCTTCACAAAGTTCATCTTTGCGACAGCAGCGCTGCTGAAGATTTTTGCGGGCATAGCTCAGTTGGTAGAGCGCTACCTTGCCAAGGTCGAGGTCACGAGT